>JAAXQF010000308.1 GCA_012974435.1 Desulfuromonadales bacterium
GTCCATTGGATGCGCAGAACCAGTAAATATCAACTCAAACGAATTATTCATTTTTGAAAGGTTAACCCCTACGGCCCTGATCTCACCATGAATCAACCTGAGTCCTTCCCCTCCAACCTCTACCTACCGTGAGCCAACTACCGGCCTCAGCAACCGTGTTGCCATCCCGGCATTCCGGTTGACCCATCTTGAAATGTCCGGCGGCAGGACACCGAAGAATCCACACACTTGATCCGGGTCGGCTCCAAGAGCAGAAGCTATCCGGGATATTTTTGCGGGGTCAGGTGAGCGGATCAATCCATTTTCCAGGTGCCATACGTACCCTCGACTGACGGCTGCTCGCCAAACAATTTCTCTGACACTAACTCCTCTTGAACGGCGCAGGCTCGCAAGTACCTGCCCAGCCACGACTCGCTGCTGTAGTCGATAATGCTCATCAGCTAACCGCTCTGCCCTAACCTTCTCCTTTAGTAAGCCCATATCGAACTCCTTATAGATCGACTCGAAACAATAGACTCTGGGGCCCCTGACAGTCGAGGTACTTAGTCTGAGAGATTGGACCCCTACCCCTCTTTTTCAGTTAGGTACTTAGGCTGAGGGATCGACCCCCTACCCCCTTGTGAAAAGAAAGAAAAACTTATGGGGATTGCACTACATATATATAAGGTAGCTGGTACCTGGCCCCCTCATCGCCCCCTACCCCGGTCTCCTTTTGCCACTTCAACTTGCCTCCCCTTGACCCGTGCCGCCCTACATGTTCTGCCGCAGCTGCTTGGCCACCGAATGGGCGTGCTAATCGATACAAACCTGCTGATCGGTCACCAGTAATCATCAATAACCCGCCAAGTGATCGTGGTCTACAACGAATATGCGTTCAATGTCATTTCGGTGCTTCAACTGTACGGACGCTTGAATGCTGGCATTTGCTTCTACTGTCTCGTCTTCAGTAGGGGCCGTTTTGCTGAGTACCCCAGTACGTACTGCTTCGGTATGTATCGCCGCCCAACAAGATCTGACCTGGCTCTATCTCTGATCTTTTGAGATAGGTCTCTTGACCATCTATTTTATTTTTGCACGCTTCCGGATTGCCCCATCCGAAATGCCATAGACTTCAGCTAGTGCCCTGACAGACTTGATCCCTGCACGGTATTCAGATGCAATCATTGCTCAATCAACTTTCAACCTTTGATACTTATTGACGATATGATCTGATTTGCATCCCGAGTCAGAAACGTTGATCATTATTCTATGGATGGACATTGGCGTAGTCGTTTGTTTAATGTCCATCATAACTTTCTCTCCTCGTGATGCTCTAGCCTGGGTATCGGTAGCCCTGCCGCCCGGTTCATGCACCAGACGCAAGCAGGAACCCTCTCAGGCATCCCAGAAGCTAAAAGCACAGGGCCGCAGCTTTGGCATTCAACCTCATGAACGTATCCATGTGGCAGACTTCCTTTCCTTCGGATCTCGGCTATATCCATGTTTGCGGCCCAATGGTTTACGGCTAGCGGGTGGACCTTCCATTTGAGCCATTCCGGATCATCACCGAACTCAGCAGACAATCGCTCAAGGTTGCTATCTATTGGCTCAGCAGTTGGAACCACTCGCACCTTGCCATCGAGTCGTCGAATTGCACCCTCTGACATTTCGACCAGTCGTCCAGGCTGAAGGGTGCCGGTCCTAGTTGCCACTGGTTCAAGGATTTCAACTAGCATGAGCCAACCTCCCCAAGAAGAAGGTCGCATTCATCTACCGTCGTCATTCCATCCAGTTTGGCAGTTTGGCAAGAGGGGTCTGACGAACTGCCGAACTCAGTATGGGTGGGGATTTGCGGGGTGTCCATTGTGTTCCGCCTGGCAAGGGTTCCGGCATCGCCTCCCTGCTCAGGTTCCAGTTCGGCAGTTTGGCAAGACCCTATAGGGTTGCCGAACTGCCGAACTGAATCATCAACCTGAATCGGGGTGTATATCGTGGAGTTGTGAGAACCTTTTTTTGTCTCCCAGTGAGTGCCGGTCCCAGCCGTCAACAGACTGCGAAGTTTCTTTTGAGGCACCTTATCCGCCAGTTCATCAATTAGGCTCGTTTGGTTTATCACTGTAGATCGGCCAGCAAGGGTCAACATTGCCCTCTTAATTGTTTCTTTATCCTGCTCGGCTGGATCTGGTGCCAGAATGAATTGACGGGTATCAGAATCAAAAGAAAGAAACATCCGGGCCAGTTCGTATCTTGTCTTCTGGCTTGTACCGAAACGATAGGTTAGTTCTGCGTCGTCATCGTCAACCACCTCTGATTCATCTCCGGGTTTCTTGACTGGATACAAGGCTAGAACGTGGTCGCACAGGTCGAAGATCGCGCCACTGCCTTTATATTGCCTGTTGTTGCCCTTGGGGGTGTGGTGAAGGATGATAACCGTTGCGCCTGCGTCTCTAAGATCGCGCAAGAACTCCATAACAACAGACATTGCTCGGCTGTCGTTTTCATCCCCACTGTGTGAACTTTTCAGCGTGTCGAAGATGATCACCGCACCGGGGTGCACTTTTAGCAGTTCGAGATATTGCTCCCTCTCGGGCTTGTCGAGCTTAGGGGGCTTGCTGGTACTGTCTAAGAAGAGGATGCCGCCAGTATCAATATCGATGCACCTTTTCTTTAGAACAAATATCGGGTTTTCGTAATCAACATAAATAACTTGCCGCTTCGCTGTCTTGAGTCCGAACAATTCAAGCCCCTGTCCTACCGCGCCGAATATCTGCATCAGCAGGGTTGTCTTCCCCATGCCCCCGCTGCCGAATAATAGAATCAAAGCCCCTTCAGGGATAAAACTTTGGACAATCCAAGTGAGTGTGATTTCAAGTGCAGCGTAGTAGCTACCAGGCCGTAATCGGCTTGCGAGTGAGCTCTGTTGTCCCTCTTCGGTATCGTTTATCGGTTCCGCTTCCGGGGGTACTGCGGCCTCGATCAGTCGGTGAAGTGCCTCCCCTCCGATGATCGCCGCTAAGTCGTTCGCGTCATCACCGATTGCACCTTCGGGGAAAACAGGTTTGAATAGATCGCCGCCATTTTCAAGTGCTGCCCGGGTCGCGTCCTTCTCTCCGTTGCCAATATCTGACAAGATAATGATACGCGCTTGGGGGTACTGCTCGCGGATCTGTTGTGCAACGTTCGGTAGGTTGTGACAAGACAGCGCAGAGATTCCATAATGCTTGTCTGCTGTTCCAGATAGAACCGTTGCAACACCTTCACCGATAACGAATGTCATCCCTGAGCCGTCACCCTCTGGAAGTTTGCCGGTCGCCCAATAGCCTCCGCCTTTCCGCCCGTATGCTAGAGCCGATTTGCGCCCATCTCCGTCAATTAATTCAAGAGTGCTGAACTTGCCATTGACCATGACAGGAATGATTAGTGCCTGTCCTTGCAAATATGGATCGTCGGCAAATTTCTTAGTTGTCGCTTTCGGGCGATAGCTAATGATTGAAACAATGTCGTCTATGTGAGTCTGTCGCATTGTGTCGGTTGCATCGGCACTCTTTCTTTTAAGGTAGGGATTCTCTTTGGCTGAAGTGCCGATCTTCCAAACCTCAAGCGCCTTTTTTGCTGCGTCTTCTTGCTTCACTGCCCGGGCTAGCTGTTCAGCTTCGCGTCTCTGCTTTGCGGCCTCCTGTGTGGCCTCCTGAGCGTCTTTCTGTGCAGCGGCAAGGGTAACGCCCGCCTCCGGTTGCCAGCCATTTTCTTTTGCATAGTGAAATAGGGTCGCAATCTTAATAGAACCGCCCTTGAATGACTTCCAGACTGATTGGGTATCACGCTGGTTGTATGAATCGGAACGGCTCGACCAGCTATCAAATATTGGAAAGCCATTGTCGCCAAGTTCATCTTGTAGCGCGAAGCCGATATTCAGCCAGAGGTCACGGTCATCAGCCGGGATATACTCGATAGCCTCCTGGATCTTTGCGGTATTATCCATGCGCCATCCCCTGCCGGTCCAGACGGTCGGCTTCGTCAAGCAGGGTGCCTATGCAACCCAGCAGAAGTGATACCTGGGGGGTGCATTTAGTCTGCAATAGTTCATATTCATAACGCTGCAGTAATGAAATTAGCGCTGTATCGATGAAGGGGATTGTGGTAATTTTCAAAAAAAGTTGTTTTATCGCGTATGGGGCCAGTAGCTGCGAACTACTGGCCTTTCTTTTTGCCTGTGCCATAATAGTCACCCCCCCTCCTATTCAAAACGACTACGCTGCTTCAAAAACTCAATAGTTGGCCCTTTCGGATAGGCAACTTTACCCCCGATCTTCATACGGGGGCGAATGCCGGTTCCTTCGCTGTCCATATTTGCCAGAGTTTTGGGAGAGATTAACCCGCCCGTTAATTCATAGATTTTTTGACGGGTGAGAATTTCGGGTGCGGTACGGGAAAGGTTCTCGAAGATTTGTTCGATTGAAATTTGGTTTTCCATGTCTTGCCTCCTGTTTTGTCCTAGTGATAACGTCGGAACTCTTGAGGCAGACCCTACAATGAATCTTTGATGAAAATTGGGGTGTTATGTCGTGACCTCGTGCCCCATTTCTTCAAGACAATCAGACCAGAGGGTTGTCATCATTTTTTCATAACCACCCATAAATTTTTGCATTAATAGAAAAACAACTTGAGGATGATCCGTCTTCTTTTTCCCGATCCCCCAACACGGTATATCTTCAAAGACCGGTAACCTAAATACTTCTCTCGCAATCTTTTCATTGTACTGGGAACTCAAGTAGCGCGAGATAACCCATGCGAGGTGATCTTCCCACGGGGCTTCGGATTCCGGTTTCACAAGGGGAAAGCTCAGATTCGGGACGAGATTGAAGACAATAGCTACGGCCGCCAAAGGATTCTCGGCGGATATTTGATTTTTGAATTTTTTGCTACAGGACAGCTTTCACAATTCATG
>JAAXQF010000143.1 GCA_012974435.1 Desulfuromonadales bacterium
AGGCTGATGGCATGGCAACGGCGCAATCAATGCAGCACGGCGAGATGAAGATGAAATCAGATGATATGATGAAAGACGACGATATGCATATGAAGAAAGATGAGATGAAAATGGAGCAGACCACAATACCCACAGATCAAGAACTCCGCGCTCGTCTCACCCCGTTGCAGTACAAGGTCACTCGACAGGATGGAACCGAGCCGCCGTTCAACAACAGCTATTGGAATAATCACGAGCAGGGAATTTATGTCGATATCATCTCCGGCAAAGTGCTTTTCAGTTCCACCGACAAGTATGAGTCCGGAACTGGCTGGCCGAGCTTCACCCAACCGTTGGAGCCTGGCCAGATCGTTGAGAAGGAAGATCGCAGTTTCTTCTCCGTGCGTACAGAGGTCCGCAGCAAAGACGCCGATGCGCATCTTGGTCACGTTTTCAACGACGGCCCAGCACCGACCGGCTTGCGCTACTGTATGAATTCGGCGGCTCTGCGTTTTATCTCGAAAGATGATCTAGTGAAAGAAGGTTACGCAGAATACGCGACCTTGTTCAAATAGCAGGCGAGGCTTGAACTACGGTGAGCCTGATCATTTTTAACCACTTAATCTCCGCACACCAGGAGGACTTATGAAATACACACGGATCCTTTTCCTATTACTCATCTCGCTCATTTTTGCCACGCATGCCCTGGCCGATAAAACGATCCTGGCTGGAGGATGTTTCTGGTGTATGGAGTCAGATTTCGAAAAACTTGAAGGCGTCACCGACGTTGTCTCCGGATTTATCGGAGGCACCTTGAAAGATCCAACCTATAACGGCAACCATGAAGGGCACTACGAAGCGGTCGAAATAACCTACGATCCGAACCAGGTGAGCTATCAGCAACTGCTTGATCATTACTGGGTGAATATCGACCCCTTCGATGATCGGGGGCAATTCTGTGATAAAGGCCACAGTTACCTGGCGGCGATTTTTGTCGCCAACGAAACAGAAAGAGCCATTGCCGAGGAATCGAAGAGAAAGGTTGTCGCGATGTTTCCTGACCAGACAGTGGTCACGCCCATCTTGGATGCGTCGATCTTCTACCCGATTAAAGGGAGTGAAAGCTACCATCAGGATTATTACAAGAACAACCCCATCCGCTACAATACGTATCGATGGAATTGTGGTCGTGATCAACGCTTAAAATATATCTGGGGAGATAAGGCGACTCATTGATTCAGGCAGAAGGGGACGCTCATAATAGAACGTTCACTTCTCAACAGGTTATGTTCGAATCCAACGCTGCTCCCCAAGACTGACTCGAATAGACAAGAAACCTACATTACCGTCACCAGCTTTCCTCAACTCCTCACGACCCAGATTACGCCGAGTGGCAATCAAGCGGAATAAGAAGGCCTCTCTGGCCAGGTGGGACCTGCTGAGAATGTCTGTTCATGAAGGCTCTGTCTCAGTGCTTTCCACTACCTCTTCAAGAGAATCTTGCTGCTCAACCACCTCAGCTGCTTCAAGCACTGGTGCCTCTCCCTGGAAGCAGGATGCCAGATCACGTAACTGCTCGGCCAGACTTTCCAGCGCGTTGATTTCATCGATGATGATCTGTGCTTTTGCGGCATTGCTGCAAAGGCGCTCTTCGGAACGACCGAAGTGGGTAAAAATGTTCTCAACGGTTTCCATCTGGAAACGGGTCGCTTCGAAGATTGCCTGAATCTGCTCTTCCCGAGCTGTCAGGCTGCGGTCAAATTCCCGGTTCGCTTTAACTTGCTCATCGAAGCCGCGCGCAATCTGATCTGCCGCGGATTGCATCTCATCGACGCCGGCATCAACCCGTTTGATCGCTACGCTCTGCTCTTCCATTGTCGACACAATCGCCCTGACCGAACGTAAATTGCTGCCGGCCTGATCGATCAGCGTGCGTGCTCGCAAGCCCTGTTCAGCCGCCTGCTGTGAAAGCTCATGAGAATCACCTGCCGCCTGACTGGAGCTTTCGACAATCTTGCTCAGGGCTTCGGCGGTCGAAAAGGACAATTCCTTACCACGGCCGATAAAGTGCCCGGTCGATTCGACCGAGGTGTTGACCTGCTCAGTGTCTTTGCGAATCGACTTGATGATGGTCTCAATTTCGTCGGCGCTGGTGGTGGTGCGATCGGCCAGGTCGCGAATCTCTTCTGCGACGACCGAGAAGCCACGCCCTTCAGAACCGGCTTTAGCTGCTATGATCGCCGCGTTGAAGGCGAGCAATTCTGTATCAGAGACCAGGTCTTTGATGACTTCGATAATCTTTGTGACTTCAGCGGTCTGGCGGTTCAGTCGCTGCATGGCTGCGATCGCCTTCTGGCTCTCTTCGTCGATACGATCCATTTCCGTAGTGAAGGTTGTGACGACCTTGACACCCTGTTCGGCGTCCTGCTTAACGGCAGCAGAGCTGTCGGCGTTACTGGTTACACCTGTGCGCAGGCGATCGAGGGCCTCGCCAATCTGATCCAGATCCTGCGCAGTGCTTTCCGTGGTATGTGCCATCTGGGTGGCCTGACCGGTGGCGTTCTGGATGGAGTTGACCAAAGCATCAACGTTGCGGGTTGTCTCAAGAAATTTTTGCGAGGAATGTTCCAGCGCTCCGGCCATCTCCTCAAGGGACGCAGAGAGCTCCCTGGAGATTGCCGCCTCATCCTGGGAGCGGCTGTTCAGTGTCTCAACCTGACCAATAACGGCTTGCTGCTTCTGGTGCATACCGTCGACATCGGCACGGGCACTTTTTGCCGCCTGCAGGCCATCTTCCGCACGCGCAGAGAGATATCGGCTGGCATCGGACAGCGCCTGGTAATGGGGGCCGAATTCGTCAACCGTTGCGTAGAGATTTGTCAACAGATCACGAACCTTGCTGACGGTGTTATTGACGGTGTCTAAGAGGTTCTCAACCGTCTGTTCGGAGTGACTTTCAACATCCTCGCCAAGCAGCTCATGTAACATGACCAACTGCTCACGCAGCTGCTTTTTCAGTGTTTGCCTGACAAACCAGAAAGACGCCGCACCAAGGACAAAGCCGGCGAACAGGCAAACCATGAAGAATGCCGGTGTTAGAGCTTTGTCGCCGAGCATCGCATAAGCAACGAAAGGAAAACAGGCGCCAGCGACCAGACCGGCACCGTGATTAAAAAGAAAGAGTTTGTGAATGTAAGTGGAGCGGCCTGGTGCAGCTGTCTGCATGAGAGGTTCCCTTATAAAGATTTTCAGGTAATAAAGACAAGAGATACAACTATTTACGAGTATCACAGACGAGAGAAACGCGGCAAGGCAAATGCTTGAAAAATTCACAGACGCCTGTTCGCTTCGAGGTGGTTGTGGTAGGCTTTGCAGATTGTGACTCGCTATATTGACACGCATATTCACCTCGACCTGCTTGCCGAGCCTGCGCTGTTAGTGCAAGAGGCTGAGCAGGTCGGAGTTGGTGCCTGGGTCGTACCGGGAGTCGCACCAGAACAATGGTCGGAGGTGATGGCAACCACCGCACTGCATGAGCAGATTTACGTTGCTCCGGGGATTCACCCGCAGGCTGCAGGGAACTTTCAAAAAGCTCATCTCGACAAATTACGACAGCTGTTGACCCATGAAAGGGCCGTTGCAATCGGTGAGGTTGGTCTGGACCGCCAGCTTGACGTCCCCTGGCAGCAACAGGAAGAGATCTTTATTGCGATGATTCGTTTGGCCCGGGAGGTGGAGAAGCCGCTGCTGGTTCATACACGACGCAGCACAGGGCGGATTCTGGAGCTTCTACAAAGAGAAGGTGGCGATCAGGTCGGGGGAATTTTTCACGCCTTTTCCGGCAGCCTTGAAACCGCTCGAAAAATCATGGATCTGGGATTCCTGCTCGGTGTCGGCGGGGTGGTCACCTTGCGGACAGCGCGCCGCCTGCCCGAAGTGATCCGCGAAGTTCCTGCTGAAGCCCTGGTGCTTGAGACAGACGCGCCCTACCTGACACCGGAGCAGCACCGAGGTCAACCGAATCGACCGGCGTACCTTGAATTGATCGCCAGGCAGGTCGCAAGTCTACGTGACTGGACCCTTGCAGAGACGGCTCAACGGACGACACTAAATGCCTGCCGTGTTTTCGGCTTGCCTCTGCCGGATACTCTACAGAAAGATAAGGAAACCTCAGATAATGAGTCAGAATAATCGCTTTGATCGATTAGCCCTGCTCCTTGGTGAAGAGGGCTTGCAACGCCTGCAGGGTGCTTCTGTCGCTGTCTTCGGCCTTGGTGGGGTCGGCAGCTATGCTGTCGAAGCGCTGGTCCGCGGGGGCATCGGCCGGCTGACCCTGGTCGACTTCGACCAGGTTGACATTACCAACAGCAATCGCCAGATTCATGCCCAGGAAGGCACCATCGGTCAGCCCAAGGCTTTGGTCATGGCGGAGCGCTGTCGATTGATCAATCCCGATGTCGAGGTGGAGCCATTGCAGGCTTTTTACAGCCATGAGAATTCAGCCGAGATGCTGGAGCGTGGCTACGATTACGTGCTCGACTGTATCGACCATATCACGGCCAAAATTCACTTGATTGAGACCTGCGTCACGATGCAGCTGCCGATCATTTCTTCCATGGGGGCGGCCAACAAGCTTGACCCGACCTGCATCGGCGTCGCTGATCTGGCCGACACCAACAAATGCCGCCTGGCGAGAATCCTCCGCAGGGAGCTGCGCCGGCGTAATATTTTTAGCGGCGTCAAAACTGTGTACTCTACCGAAGAGTTCAGGCCCTTAACCGATGGTCGCCGTGAGATGACCACAGAAGGCTCTGGTAATTATCAAGGCCAACGTGCGCCACTCGGCAGCTCTTCGGTGATACCACCCCTGTTTGGGTTGACTATGGCCGGCGAAGTCATTCGCGATTTATTGGCAAACAAGGA
>JAAXQF010000147.1 GCA_012974435.1 Desulfuromonadales bacterium
GCCATCTTTGCCCTGCACCCGCTGCAAACCCAGGCGGTCACCTACGTGGTACAACGCTTGGCCAGCCTCAGCGCCCTGTTTCTTTTTTTAAGTCTCCTGCTGTTTATCTACGCCAGAAAATGTTACCTGCGGGACAAGCCTAGGGGCCAAACACATATTGGGCTCTATGTAGGTGCTGTTATGGCCGGAACCCTCGCCCTACTTAGCAAAGAGAATGCGGTTATCCTCCCCCTGATGCTCTTGTTAACTGACCGATTTTTATTTGGAAAACGGTTTACGTGGTTCCAATCGGCCGCCTATATCCTCCCCTTTGCCATTATCCCCGGCGTGCTCATTCTGTATCAACTTCTTGCACCGACGAGCATCCTGGACAAAGTCATGTCTGGCCAGGCCGGGGCCGAGTTGACGATTGCCACAAGCCAGGGAGACAGCGCGGCTCAACTCACCAATCGAGATGGGCTCTGGTTACGTTACTTATCGACGCAGTCGCTCGTATTCTGGCACTATCTGCGCCTACTGGTAGTGCCTTTGGGCCAGGCGCTGGAATATGGCTATCCACTGGTGGACAAACTGGTACAACTGAAAACCATTCTCGGTTCATTGGGGATAGGAATCATTCTGGCAGCGGCAACCTGGTGGCACAAAAAATATTGGCAGGTCAGCTTTGCGATCTTCTTCTTCTTTGCCGGGTTATTGGTTGAATCTTCGGTTATCCCCTTGGATCCAATTTTTGAGCATCGCCTTTATATCTCGATGTTTGGCTTTGTTATCTTGACCATAGAGCTATTACGGCGCTTGCCGCGCAAGATATCTGCAGGTGCTGGAATTGTGCTATTGGCCTTATTTGCACTACTCACTATTCAGCGCAACCAACTCTGGGCAACGCCTGTCGAATTCTGGCAAGACAATGTCAAGCATGCCCCCTGGGCCTATAAGCCAAAGATAAATCTTTCTCAGCAATATCTGGAGCTTAAAAGGTATGCCGAAGCTGAGGATCTATTGAGCCGGATGTATGCCTCTGATGAATTTCGGCGCGAAGATCTGTACGCTAACCTCGGCGTTTTATACTCTGAAACTCAAAGAAGTCAATTGGCCATTAATTTATGGCAAGAAGGGGCCATACGCTACCCCGAGTCATCAGATATTTTAACGAGACTCGGGAGTATCTTATTCGTTAATAACTCTCGTACGGATGCACTGGCTTATCTGCAACGCGCGGCCAAGATCGATCCCCGCAATCAAAATGCCTTGACCAACCTTGCCGTGGCCTATGATTTAATGAAAGACTTTACCAAATCATCAGACCTCTATCGTCAAGTACTGGTTATTTCACCATTAAATGAGTCGGCACATTTCGGCCTTGGCTGGTCACTGTATCAGCAAGGACGGCTCGTTGAGGCATTCAAGTCCCTTGAGCAGGCAATAAAGTTGGATTCTGGTCGTGCTGATTTTCTCTTTTATTATGGGCGCCTTGCCATTGCCACAAAAAATATTCCAGCGCAAAACAACGCATTGGCAAAACTGAAAGATCTCGATGCAAATTACTATTTCAAACTTAAAGGTCTTGTCGAGACAAACAACAGGCGCGGAACATAATCATTTCAATTCAAGACACTGACTTCTGCGAATTCGAGCCGACTGGAAATGACGATGCCACACACCGATAAACCTCCGGCCCAAAAATGGGCTCCGCTGTTTTTGGGCATGATCCTCCTGACGACTTTCTTCACCTACCTCAACGCAATTCACGGTGAATTACAGTTTGATGATGATACCTATATCAACCCAAAACTTAACCTTGCCAGCCAGTTAAGCTCTATCTCCAGTCATTTCTGGAGTTCTCTAATTAGCGGACGCCGACTGCTGACCGATCTGAGCTTTGGCCTGAATCATGCGTTGGATGGACTGGCCGTTGAAGGCTATCACCTGGTCAACATCCTTCTCCACCTCTGCGTGGTGGCGCTGGTCTACTTCTTCTTACAGGGGATGATACGGCGCCTGACTGAGGCAGAGGATAACGCTCGGGGTCTGGACTGGCTACCCCTGCTGGCCACCGCCATCTTTGCCCTGCACCCGCTGCAAACCCAGGCGGTCTCCTATATCGTGCAGCGCGCCGAAATTCTGGGTTCGCTGTTCTATCTTTTGACCTTGATCTGGCTGCTGCGCTTCGTTGAAGCACCGCGATCCAAAATGCTTTTGCCCTGGTCGGCCGCGCTGGCGTTTTTTATTCTGGGCTGGGTCAGTAAACAGATCATCGTTACGGCCCCCGCCGCCCTGTTGATCTACGCGCTTTTTTTTCTCGATCGCCAAAAAATTCGGCGCGCAGTTTGGGGCTGCATCCCCTTTCTGTTGGGGGGAGGCATTGCGGGGTTAAAAATGGTCTCGGGCTTCACCGTTGCGGGAGGCGCTGGCTATGAACTGGAAGGGCTGCACTGGCCGAGCTACGCCCTCACCCAACTCCGGGTGTTCATGACCTACCTGCGGCTGATCTTCTGGCCCGCAGGACAAAACCTGGATTATGACTACCCCATTTATCATTCCCTGTGGGATCCAGAAATCTTGCTCTGCAGCCTTTTCTGGCTGGCGGTTCTAACCCTTATCACTCTGGGCCTAAGGCGGCGAGCAGCCCTTGCCCCGCCTTGGCGACTGGCCGGTTTTGGCATGTCCTGGTTCCTTCTCCTGCTGCTTCCGACCTCCAGCGTTATCCCCCTGGCTGATGTCATCAATGAGCATCGCCTCTACCTGGCACTGGCAGGGCCTCTAATTAGCGGGCTGGCCCTTTCTGGCCTGCTTTGGCAAAAATCAACCCGGTTTCTCGGCAAAAACAGCCGAAGAATTGTGATTACGGCGACCATTTTATGCCTTCTGATCGTACTGGGGAGCTTAAGTATTGCGACCCGACAACGCAACCTGGTCTGGCAGACAAAAATGTCGTTGTGGCAGGATGTGGTTGCAAAGTCGCCCAACAAATCGAGACCGCACAACAACCTCGGTAACTGCTATTATCTAAAAAATGACCTGTATAATGCTCTCCCCCATTATGAGCGTGCGGTGGAATTGGATCCAAAGAATATAGAGGCCTATTACAATATCGGGCTAATTTACACCAAGGTCGGCAACCACCAAAAAGCTAATCAGTATTACGAATTGTTTAAAACAAAGTCCAGGCAGAGATATGACCGCTAAGACAGATTAAGTCAACACACCCGCAAGATTCTTCACTTGACGCACTAACACCAACTGCACAAATACACAGCCGGCAAGTGCGCATAAAAGCATCATCATTTCGGTGGGTTAACGCATCAATACCTTTTTCAGACCTGCTGAAACACTCGCTTGTCGGTCATATGGCTAGCCTGGGTGGCCTGCTTAAAATAATCGACTACTTCAGATGCTCTCATGAAACAGACAACGTCTCTGGACAGGTCATATAAACTGGGTTGAATGCCGGGTCAGGCAAAAATTCATCAGACAAACCACCATTAATACTTGCGCCTTCAAGCCCTACGTCCTGGGTACGTTTATTGCATCCATCTCTAAACAAAACGTCTTAAGCCCCCTGTTGCACGATCACCCAGGAGAGCATGTTGAACTGGTTTTCACTTACAATTTGTCTATTTCTGCTGGTACTGGGGACACCAGATCTTAGCCGTGCCGGGGTCAGGGGGGCTCTCAATGACTATAGCAGGCTGAGTGGCAGTGCTAAATTGTCACTTGTCGGGCAGACCATCGAAACTGACGGGGTGAAAACTTCAGACGCCAACCATTTTGTTCAGCATTACTCCGTGCTCTGGGAAAAGAAGGCGCAACTCTATCGCGGCCGCATAGGTGAGTATGCCATCGCGCTAGGTTATGAATGGAACGAGATCGATAGTAACATCAACGGGAAGCAAGCCGAATTCGATACCCCCCTCAATAAATTACTCTATCGTGGTGATTTCACCCTCGCGCCAGGTGGCCTACCATTCAAACTCAATGCCTATGCCAAAGACATGCAAAGAACAGCATTCATACAAGATAACCGGATGGACATTGTTTCTGATATCACCAATATCACCGCAACCGAGAAGGGCTTTACCCTGGAAGCTGGCATAACAAACGGCCACTTTCAAGGCCAGTACCGCGAGTTCCTCGCAGCCCTTCCACTTATCTTGGTCGACTATAATCAGCGAGTTGTCCAGGATACAAGCTCCCGCACTAAGCGAGATTACGTTGATACAGATCTGGCTATTTTATCGCTGAATAAAAAAAATAACTGGTTTCACTTTAGACGCTTTGTACATAGCGACAAAATTAATTCGAAAAATGACAACAGTACCCAGTCTGTACTCTTGGGAACCATCAACCCCAGTAACCGCCGCAAATGGATTAACCTTACAAACTGGATTCAAGTTTCAACCGATATTTCCCACAGCATCAGCACCAACAATCAAAATCCTACGGCAGGGGATAACAGCCGTGCCTATAACATCAATCTTTACACCAAAGTATATCGCAATCGCTTGCGGCTCCAGAATCTAACCAACTATAGTCGAAGGATAACTGAAACCCGTCTTGAACGCACGCTGTCAGTACCCTTCTATGCGCAAGGCCAAATGAACCGCGCAACCTCTTGGCGCTTCCAGCTCGAATCAACGCAGTATCGCGATGCAAAAAGCTTCGACAGCGCTAGTGAAAAATTCAATGACACGATCTACATGCGTGGTCAAGTTGATGCATACCGTCGATCCCGCTACACTGTAAGCCCCAAAATTGAGCTAGACACCAAATCAACTGACGGATTTAAAGGGAACAGCATCCGAGCGACGCTAGAGCTTTACAGCAACTCGAATTTCCGCGCAAAAAATCTAGTGAGCGAATCCCGGCGACTGTGCGCGGTAGGCGCTCGGCGAGCTTCCCG
>JAAXQF010000300.1 GCA_012974435.1 Desulfuromonadales bacterium
GTCTGAGGGACTGCTTCAGCAACTTCATCCCGTTCGGGGCAAAAAAATGTTTATTCCCCCAATGTTGGCGACGATCCTTTGCCTGCTAGCAGGGGCATTGACTTTCCAGACGCTCCTCCTCCCTTTTGCATTGCTTTTGTTGCTGGTTGACGCAGTCTCAGCAACGCGCAAGATACGTAAACAAGGTTTGCAACTCTCTTATCTCAAGGTCTTGCTGGCTCGTGGCCGTGCTGTTGGTAGCCTCGGTTACTATATTGGTTTCCATCTGCTTCGTTATTATCTATGGCCTTTCATGCTACTGGTATTTCTCTATCCCCCCCTCGGTCTTTTGCTCCTGTGTTGCATTCTTGGTGTTGGTTTGGTGGATTATCGCGTACGCAACCCGAGTATGGCACTTGCTGCGTTCTACCTGTATTATGTTCTTGAACAGATTTCGTATGGAATGGGGGTTTTTTGGGGCTGTTTTCGACTGAAAAACTTTTCCAGCTATCGCCTTAACCTGAAAGATACACACTCCTCTGTTTGAAAGTGATCCATCCACATTTCAATGTGTGGCCAGAGTTTTTTGATTGGTATATCAAAGTTGACATGAATCTGTTGTTTTTTTAGGTGATCTTATGAAAACGGTTCGCATTCTGTCCAAACTGATTTTCAACGGGTTTCGCTATCGCCTGCTGAGACTTTCTGGGAAGTCCAGCGGATTGCAGGCGATCAGTCTGGAAGTCACCCATCGCTGTATCTGTCGATGTTGCATGTGCAATATCTGGCAGATCCCGAACGATGTGCCTGACCTGCCACTGTCCGAGTTGGTCGACCTGTTGTCTTCCCCTGGACTTGGTGACCTGCGGGAGATCGATATCACTGGTGGCGAACCGTTTTTGCGTAGAGACTTGCTCGATCTGCTCATCTGGATTTGCGCAGCTAAGACCAAATTGTTCCCGCAGCTGAGAACGGTTGCGATTACGACAAACGGGCTACTGACAGACAGAATTATCAAGACCGTCGGTCAAATCGTGGAACCGATGCGTGACCTGGGGATCGAATTGGTACTGGCCTGCGGAATGGATGCTGTCGGCGAGAAGCACGATCAGATCAGGAATTATAAAGGCGCCTGGGGGAAGTTCCGGGCAACGCTCGATGAATTGAAGAGCCTGAGAGCCCTTTATCCCAACCTGATCCTTGGTATCAAAACCACCATCGTGCCGTTGAATGTACATGAGCTTGACCGGATCGCTCGTTTTGCACAAGAAAATGAACTGTTTACCATCGTCTCACCATGCATTATTACGCCCAACCGGTTTGGAAATGTTGACCTTAAGGACGAATTGAGATTGTCTGAAAAGGACCTTCAGGCCGTGAGACGCTTTTATGAAGGCCCGAGTTTTGCCTGGAGTGGCCACCGGCAGGCCATGTTGCAATATCTCAAGACCGGCAAAATGAAAAAGCCGTGTTCGGCCGGCTTCAATACGGTTTTTGTCCATTACAACGGAGATGTCTGTGCTTGCCCGCTCATCCCGAAAGCCCTGGGCAATATCAAGCATGTAACTTTAGGCGCACTCTTGTCGAACCGTGCCGCGGTTAAGTTCCGCAGACAAGTCGGCCGTTTCCCCGCCTGCGAGGAGTGTACTGAGCCGGGTCTCGAGCGTATCGCCTGGCCCTTTGAGGGCTTTACCTGCCTGCGTCGTTTGCTCCAGATGGGTGGTCGAAATTTTGATCGTTTGGCCCAGCATATGGGCTTCGATAAATATCTCTGACGCTGGTCAGAGCTAAACCGAGTGCAACGGAGAGTATGGCGAATTGGTATTTTTACAGCGTTCTTGCCTTGCTTCTGCTGGGAGTTCAGAGGTTTCTCAACAAGGTTGCGGCTGAAAGAAATTGCAGTTCTTCGCTCACGACGGCTGTCTTCATGGGGACAGTCACCCTGTTCAGCGCTGTGACATTTTTGCTCTCGGCTGAAACACCCACCAACGTTTCTTCCCTTCTGGTCCTGTCGCTGGTCAATAGTTTCTCGTTTGCTTTGGCGACGATCTCTCACATCGAGGCCCTCAGGCATTTGCCGTCAGGAATCGTCTTTCCGCTCACCCGCTTGAGTCTGGTCGTGGTGGTCATTACCTCGGTCGTCTACTTCGGTGAACAGCTGAGTTCTTTGCAATGGCTCGGCATTCTGCTTGGTTTAGCTGTGGTCGTGGTGTTGGCGCAAGACCTCAGGACCGATGGCGGCTGGCAAGGTAATCGCCGCGCCGGCCTGCTGTTTGTAGCGGTCTGTATCCTTTGCGGAGCGGTTGCTGCCATCTCCAGTAAACTGGCCGTGGTGTCCACCAGCAAGGCCGGTTTCATGACCCTCTCATATTTGCTGGGGACAGGCTTTTCGCTGGCAATTAGTAAGAAATGGGGCCAAGTTAAAAAACTCGGCACTTCGCGTGAGGCAGTGGTCATAGGAATTCTTATGGGGGTATTGAACTTTTTCGGGTTCTACGCCTTTCTGACAGCCTTAGAGAGTGGTCCCTTGTCCGCTATTGCCCTGATCACCGGAATGCACTTCGTGATCGCCATCATCCTTTCGGTTGTGCTTTACGGGGAGAAGATGACCGTAGCGCGGAGTATCGGCATCGGACTGACTCTGCTGGCGGTGTTCTTCATGAAGCAATAATGGTTCAGTAATAGATGCTATGAACGAGACACAACGAAAATGGGATGACCGCTGGCGTGAGAAGACTTCCACAACCAAATGGCAAGTCGATTCCTGGTTGCAGAAGGTTCTTCCCCTGTTGCCCAGGGGGCGGGCTCTGGATGTTGCATGTGGGCCCGGGCGCAACGCGCTCTTCCTTGCTGAGCAGCAATTCAGAGTCATGGCAATTGATATCTCGGATGAGGCGCTGGGGCAACTCCGTCACGAAGCCAAAGCCCGTGAACTTTCTATTGACGCCCAGCAGGTTGACCTGGAGATAAATCCTGTCCTGCCAAGGGGTCCCTTTGACCTGGTCCTGGTCTTGTTTTACTTGCATCGGCAACTGTTGCCACTGCTCCGTAAGGCTGTCCGGCCTGGTGGGGTTATCGTTCTTCGCACCTTCAGTTCTGCCGGGCCCTTTGCCGGCGGTCCGGATAATCCGGATATTGTCTTGCGGCCTGGCGAGCTCCTGGAGGTGTTTGCTGACTGGGAGATTCTGCTTCACGAAGAAGGGTTAGAACCATCACGTAAAGGCGGCTCCGTAGCCGGGGTTGTGGCGCGGCGGCCCGAATGCGCCTGAATTCCAGAGTTCTTGAGAAATATTCGCACTTTTATGAATCAGTGCCATCGGAGAACCTATGCTGACGACTCGGGTTTTTCTCCTCTCCTTATTCGCGATGCTGGCCTTTGCGGGAAATTCTCTGATCTGCCGTTCGGCACTGACCCACACGGGCATAGATGCGGCCAGCTTTACTTCGATACGGATCATCTCTGGAGCGCTGGTGCTGTGGCTGATCGTAAGGCTGCGTGACGGTTCCTTCCGCTATGAGGGCAGCTGGTTCTCGGCCTTTGCCTTGTTTACTTACGCCGCAGGCTTTTCCTTTGCCTATGTTAGTCTTCCGGCTGGCACGGGGGCCTTATTGCTCTTTGTTGCAGTGCAGGTGACAATGATTTCATATGGTTTATATGCTGGCGATCGTTTGCAAAAACGCCAAATGTTTGGCCTGCTGCTTGCGTTCATCGGGTTGGTTTATCTTCTTCTACCAGGGGTTGCAACCCCTTCAATAGGTAGTGCTCTGTTGATGCTTGGCTCTGGTGTCTCGTGGGGTGTCTATTCCTTACATGGTCGTCGCGCACAAGATGCTCTGCTTAGTACAGCAGGGAATTTTATACGAGCTGTGGGTTTCAGTGCAATATTGAGTCTATTTATGCTTCCCCGTATTTCCGTTGACGCCTCGGGACTTGGATACGCATTGTTGTCAGGGGGGCTGGCTTCAGGTCTTGGCTATGTTGTTTGGTACAAGGCTATGCGCTATTTAAAAGCAACCAGTGCTTCCACAGTACAGCTCAGTGTACCGGTCATCGTAGCTGTTGGTGGTGTTGTTCTTCTCAATGAGCCAGCGACATTTCGCCTTTTCTTTGCCTCTGTCGCCATTTTAGGGGGCATAGTGCTAGTCACTTTTCCCCGGCAAAGTATCAGTGTAAATGGATCAGGTACTTAGCAAACCAACTTGACAGGTTCAGCTTATGTTCTTTTGTCCAATTTGCATTTGAAGCTTGCAGTCGCGAAGGTTCTGCGCGTCCTTGCTTTTTCCTAATATTCTAGCAAATCCTTGCGGGTAAATTCTCCACAGTGTAGTAAAACCACCCACCTATATTTTTGCTCACCTCCGCCCATTTGTTTCTTTTGCATCAAAATTCCCCAGACGGTCAATACTGATATAACATAATGAAGCTATGCTGTTTTTGTGTGGTGTGTAATATACTAATATTGAAAGGAATTTCAAATATAAACCGCTGTTATGGAATGTGGCATTTGTATTGCAAATCAGGTTGTTGTGGTTATCGTTTTGTTGCCGATTGATAAGTTCCGCCCGATACAGGAAGCGGAATGCTGTTACCTCTGGTATCATAGTTTTTGAGATGGTGGAGGTTTATCCAATCATGATTTGAAAGTGAAAGCTTCGAACCAGGTCATCTACGAGGTCTCCCTTGTAACAATAGGGTCTATAAGGGGAGCTGGAAACGGCTTTATGTCCAGAATGGAGAGAAGGTCTTTCACTTAAGCACATAACTTCTAAAAAGGGAGAATGGGTATGGACAAAATTCTAAGAATTAACATGGGAGATAAAAGCGGGCCAACAGCCAGTGAAGAACCGTTGGGCGACTATGCCTGTCTCTTATACACATCT
>JAAXQF010000303.1 GCA_012974435.1 Desulfuromonadales bacterium
CTACAAAGCATTTCCAAGATCAATACACAAAAACAAAGGGCGGCCAATTGGCCGCCCTTTGTCGTGATATCTAGCTTCAGCTCATCCGCAAGACTCACTGGTAAAATTCTCCATTGATTGCACAGCCTCACTGCCATCATCGCAGTAGCAATGCGGCGGACGAGCCGCTTTGCGCAGATCCTTTTCGACTTCAACATCAAAATCAACGACCACAGGCAGGTGATCTGAAAAGGGGATTCGCGGGACTTGAAAATCCTTTACCTTGATGCCCTTGCTGTGGAGAATAAAGTCCAAATGCCTGCGTGGATTATTGCTGGGGTAGGTTGGCAAGTTGTCGACGTTGGCGTTTTGCAGACCTGTTGCCGCGAGGAACAGGTCTATCTCTTTCTCACCCCAGAGCATATTGAAATCACCTGCTACCACGCAGGGCCGTTCGGTCTGCTTGACCAGCTCATAGAGTGCGCTCAACTGATGATGTCGAACCTTACCGCCCAGCGCCAGGTGAACCAGATATACCACCATATGTTCGAGCTCCAGCTCGATCACCAGCCGTTTCATGCCGTGCTTGAAGAAGTGAAAGGTCTCGTTGCGGATGCGATCGCGGGCAAGGAACGCGTTACCCTGTTTCCTGACCACAGGCACATGTCTCCAGAAGGAGCTTTGACCGTACTTGATCGAATGCGAGTGATAATGGCCCAGAGATTCAGCCAACTGTTCTGCCTGATTCTTCCAGCCCGTACGATATGAACCGTGATCGACTTCGATCAGGCCGATAAGGTCAGGCTCCAGACCCTGTAGAAAAGATGTGATTTTTGTCATGTTCTTGCGTGAAGAACGCAAGTGATTATGCATCCTGGGACCGGTTCCATAGCGCATGTTGTAAAGTAAGAATCTCATAGTAACCTCTGACTTTATTAAAACACTATCGCGGCAGAACTCAAGGAGTCGAGTTGAGATTGAAGAATGACTGATTGCACTCAGAAATTGTGCGGTAAGTCGTTTTTGATGCTAATATCAGTATTGTCATCATTTGATTGCCCGGTGTTTGTCGGGTTTTGTTATGTACTTACCAGGAGGGAGTTATGTCGTTTGTTACTCAAGAGGGGCGGGTAGGTTCGCCGCAGGCGTGTCTGGTTCAAATTGTTTTACTGTTCTTAAGTGTTTTGTTGCTGTCGACTCCGGTCGTCGCGGCAGAGATGATGCTACCACGGGTTTATTCTCCAGAGGTTGATGTTAGCGGGTGGCTGATGAGTGAAAAGCTTGATGGTGTCCGTGGTTACTGGGATGGTAAGCAGCTACTGTCCAAAAATGGCAACAGGCTTTATCCTCCAGAGGCTTTTGTTCGTGATTGGCCGCCATTCCCTGTCGAGGGCGAACTCTGGGGAGGTCGTTCCCGTTTTGAGAAGACCGTGTCCATCGTCAAAAAGCAACAACCCCATAATGGTTGGTTGCAGCTCAAGTTTGCCATCTTCGATGTGCCACAAAGCAACGGTCGTTTCATCGAACGCATGGCAAGGGCGATAGAATGGCTTGCCGAACATCCGACACCTTATGCGTATGTTATTCCACAGGCCAAGGTTCGCGATTCGGACCACCTGCAGCAAGAGCTGAAGAGGATAGAGTCACTCGGCGGCGAAGGTTTGATCGTTCGCAGGCCCGACACCTATTATAAGAACGGCCGAAGTGCGGAGATTCTCAAAGTTAAAAATTATCAGGATGCGGAGGCGAGAGTCCTTGCACACCTGCCTGGAAAAGGGCGCAACCAAGGACGCCTCGGAGCTCTTCTCGTTGCTCTTGATGATGGTACGCAATTCAAAATCGGCAGTGGCTTCAGCGACGCGGAGCGAGAAGATCCACCGTCGATTGGTGAAGTTGTCACATTTAAGTATTATGGGAAACATCCGTCAGGCATCCCCAGGTTCCCATCGTTCTTGCGTCTTCGCAGAGATCGAAATTTATAGAGATCAGCAGAGAGAGTGACTGTTTTGACCCAGGTTACTGCTGCATTGAAACAGCGCAAGATCATCCATGTCGACATGGACGCCTTTTATGCCGCAGTTGAACAACGGGATAATCCTCAGCTACGTGGTAAGCCGGTGATCGTCGGTGGTGACCCGGGTTCCCGGGGAGTCGTGGCGACCTGTTCCTACGAAGCCCGTCAGTTTGGCATTCACTCAGCCATGTCGTCCGTGCGGGCTTATCGTCTTTGCCCGCAGGCTGTTTTTGTCAGGCCGCGTTTTGAGGCTTACCGAGCCGTCTCCATACAGATCCGTGAACTGTTTAACGAGTACACCGACCTAGTCGAGCCCCTTTCCCTCGATGAAGCCTTCCTCGATGTGACCGAGAATAAGCCTGGTATTGAGTTTGCTACTCAGGTAGCGCGCGAAATCCTGTCTGAAATTCGCAAACGCACGGAGTTGACGGCTTCAGCCGGAGTCTCCTACAACAAGTTCCTCGCCAAGGTGGCCTCCGATGTCAACAAGCCGGCCGGATTGACCGTGGTGACTCCTGAACAGGCGCAAGCTTTTATTGCCGAGTTGTCTGTCCGGCGCTTTCACGGGGTAGGTCGGGTCACGGAAAAACGCATGCTGGCCCGCGGCATTGCTTCAGGAGGCGACCTTCGCCAACGATCAGAGGAAGAACTGCAGCGACTGTTCGGTAGCTCCGGGCCTTATTTCTATAATATTGCCCGCGGCATAGATAACCGTGAAGTGATACCGAACCGTCTTCGTAAATCAATCGGCAAGGAAACCACCTTGGATGAGGACTGTGTCGATAAGGGCGAGATGATGATCATTCTTGATAAGGTGGCAAAGCAGGTTTCAGAGCTTCTCATCTCGCGCAAGACCAGTGGTTTGACACTGACGCTGAAAGTCCGTTATGACGATTTTCAAAGTGTCACTCGCAGTCATACCCAGTCAGAACCGATTGATGATGCGGGGATAATGCTTGACCTGGCCGATACCCTGTTGGGTAAAACCGAAGCAGGGCCGCGTCCAGTGCGCCTGCTTGGACTGACCGTGTCAAACCTGACTACGGATATTTTGCTCGATGAATCGGCTCAGATGGAGTTGCCGTTTCCGTGACGATTGAAACCTTTCAAGGCTTCATTTGGGAGGGGGCGGATGGAAAACACAGCTGTTCGGGGGCGGTGACTACATCGTGCGCGGTGATTTGAACAGCCCTTGCCAGAAACTGGACCAACGACCATGCGAGGCTTGCAGTTGACTACTGTTTGCAGTACTAAGCATGTTGGCCAACAGGTAGCGGCGGGTTGTTTCCTTTTCCATGATTTTGTCGCTGTTGTAAAAACTCATATGGGCTCCAACGGGTTATCATTTATTCTCAAACTGTACTTTATCTAACCATACTTCCGGGTGATTACAAGCCGTGATAAAGGGAATTTTTAAACGTTAAAGGCTTTTTTTTGTTTTGCTGGCTTGTTTGGAAAAAGTTAGTTAAAACAGTTGTTTGCTGAGTTTACTTTGTAGGGTTAATTGTTCGAGTGGTATCGAGATTTTAAAGGTTTTCGCCAAGGATGCCAGATAGTTAAGTGACCACAGCCAGAATGTTGAGTTCTTGGCATTTTAAAGTTGTTTTTTCTTTCATATACATATGGATTTGAAGCGGTATCATGTAATTGAAGGTTGAATCTCGGCTTCAAATTGTATAAAGGAACCAGGTATGAGCTACGTTTATTTAAATGGAGACTTCGTCAAAAGCGATGAGGCGATGGTCTCTGTTTTTGATCAGGGGCTTTTGTATGGTGACGGCATCTATGAAAGCTTCCGTTCCGTTGGCGATCACCTCTATCAATTCTCTAAGCACTACCAGCGTCTGCTGCAATCTGCAGAGGCTCTTTGCTATCCGATGACTTTCTCGCAGGAAGAGTTGGAAAAGATCCTGATGGCGTTGAAAGAGAAGAACGGTTTGAAAGATGCTTATTTCCGTATAACCATTACTCGAGGAAAAGGGCAGGTCGGCTTCCAGCGTGATATGGACAACGATCTGACCTGTCTGCTCATCGCCCGTGAGTTCGAGCCTTTTGATGCCGCTCATTATGCAGAGGGGATTCAACTTCGCCTGGCCGAAACGCGTCGCAACGCTCCCGAAGCGATCAATCCCAAGATCAAGTCGATCAGTAATCTCAACAGCCTGCTGGGCAAACTAGAAGCCAAGGCCTGCGGGGCTTTTGAAGTGATCATGCTTAACAACAAGGATCATATCTGCGAGGGCGCTTCGTCGAATATCTTCTGGGTCAAGGATCAGTGGGTATTTACGCCGGATGCTTCAACCGGGCTTTTGGAAGGGGTAACCCGCTCGACCATTATTCGGCTCTGTGAAGAGGAATTGAACCTGAGGGTTGTGACCGGTGAATTCAAAATGCAGGACTTGAAGTATGCGGATGAGGTTTTTATTACGTCAACTTCGCTGGAGGTGATGCCTGTGGTTAAGGTGGATGATTTTATGATTAACCAGGGGTTGGTGGGGTCTACGGCTTGGCATTTACGGGAGGCTTTGCATCGGGATATGAGGGAGAGGGGATAGTTTTTTGTTTTGGTCGGGATGAATATTTTAAAGACAAAAAACTAAAAGCTAGAGTCGGCGAGTCGCGTCCCGCCAGACGCTTTACTTTTTGTTCGCGGCAACAAAAAGTAAACAAAAAATGCACGCCCTTAGCAGGGGGCATGTTGTTTGCCTAGAGCCTTGACTGTCTATGGGCTGCAGTGAGTAAAAATTAGTGTTGGAGCTATAACGAACGCCGGACCCTCTTGTGAGGGCCCTTGCTTTTGTGCTGTTCTCTTGATTGGGTTTTTAGCTCCCAGCCTCCAGTCCCCAGCCTCAGCCCTTAATCAGCTTCCTCAAATTCTTCTTCACCTCAGAAGCC
>JAAXQF010000298.1 GCA_012974435.1 Desulfuromonadales bacterium
AAGAAAGTGAGGCGGCTGCCGGCCGCGACCGGCACCACTGCAATATGTGGTAAGGCACTGTCTCTCCAGTATTCTCGAGGCTTATAAAAGGAGGGAGAAGTGCAAGCAAATAGACTTTTCCTATCAGCGAAAAGACCTAAAACCAACCCCAGGGGTTGCGCCCCCTGCCCTGATTGTGGACAAGAGGCGTTCAAAGCTGTGCCCGTTTTCTCGGCCAGTTCAACCTGCGCGGCACCAAGCGACTCGGGCTTTGGCTGAAGGGCTTGATCCTTGAGCGCGTAACGCTTAATCACGAAAACAAAAATGGCGCAAAAAAGGTTAAGACCTTGTTTGCGCCATTTCTATATATTCTAAAGATTAAACCTTCGAAGGTGTCATGCCATTGATTATGCGCCCCTCTCAGCAATCCAGATAGCATGAAGGTCGCCTTTGTTATCTTGTTCGGGAACCCGGGACTGTTTCACCTTAAAACCAATCTTCCGCAAGCGTTCCATAAAGTTGCGACTCGTCGCAGCCGACCAGACGGCCAAGATCCCTTCCGGCCGCAGAGAATTATAAGCCTCTGTCAAACCATCGGTTGAATAGAGCCAGTCATTTTTCTTACGGGTCAAGCCATTTGGACCGTTATCGACATCAAGCAGGATCGCATCATAGTTTTGTTTTTGTGAGCGGATACGCTTGGCAACATCACCCTCGAGAATAGTGGTTCGCTTATCCTGTAGCGGATGCTCCGCGTATTTACCAAGAACACCCTCGTTCCAGGCCACGACTCCAGGCACCAACTCTGCCACCACTACTTCGGCATCCTCACCAAGATGACGCAACGCGGCGGCAAGTGTAAAGCCCATACCAAGACCACCGATCAAGACCCGTGGACGCTCACGGCCTGATATTTTACGACAGGCAAGTTCGGCCAGGGCATCCTCAGACTGGTGCGCCCAGGTGTTCATAAGGACTCCCGACCCTTTGATGCTAATGGAGTATTCCTCATCACACTTAAAAAGTTGGAGTTCACCACCATTGCCCGGGATCTCGGCCGTATCAACCAATTCCGCCGCATCCATTGCTTCATCGCTATCTATTAAAAGCATAAGAATAATCTACTTAATATTGAGAGAAGATTTCAGGTGCCTCTAAATGCAGAGGCTCAAACCTTGAGTTGGAGTAAAAAGCGACCATTTCGATTTCGATCACCCCGAAGAATGTTATAATCTAGTCACTAAAGTTAATCATTACCACATGGAGGCCTTATGTCAGAAGAAGTAAAAGACGAATGTAAAGATCCTGCGAGACACCATCTACATCTCTGTGAGTTGAGGAAGCAGGGGCTTAAAGAGGAAGTCGCAGCCCTCATGGTCGATCCGGGGCATACCTGCCACAACTGCAATGGCGTAGCCAAGAATGCTCTGGACCTCTGTAACCCGAGTCCCTTTGCCAAGATATGATTTCAAGAATCAAACAGGATAGACGTCAAAGCCCATAGCAACAAGCGGTCGCACAAAAAGAGCCCCTGCACTCACGGACGCTTTTTGTGTTACCCACCGAAAGATTCAATTACCTCCTGTGCCAAGCGCTCACTATAGGCGTTCAGCTTCCAGTGGCCAGGGCTCCATCCTTTCAGGAAACGATGAAAATCGGTCCAGGCCAAGGGGAAAAGAGTTCGCCACTCCTCCTCTACCGCTTTTGCATCAACGGAGGGTTGTCGTCTTGCCAGTGCCTGCTTGAGCGCTGAGAAATAGCTGTCCAACAACCAAGCCTCTTGTTGCTCACACTCTCCTTCAGCCAGACAACTGCCGATGAAGTAGGCGACATCCTTCATCCCGCAACCACCGCCAACATATTGGAAATCGACCGCAGCAACCTGTTCGCCGCTTGCAGAAAAACAGAAGTTTGCAAGTTTCGCATCACCGTGGACAAATGTCTGGTAGCAGCTTTCCCGCAAGAGTCGGTCGATCGCTTTCGCAGCTTGCTTCAGCGGAAGGTCAGTGAGAGCCTCAAGTTCATCGGGGCGGGTGTCCAGATGCCAATAAGTCCCCTGCTCCCACAAGCCATCCGGCTTGCAGCCCATGAAAGTCGCGTGAAAGTTGGCCAGCCAACGCAGACAGGCCAGAAGCTCCCGCTCTCCAACACTCTGTCTCCGAACTGAAAAACCAGCTTCGTCCAGATCTTCAAGAACCATGAGGGTTTCTTCTCCTCGAGTCTCAAGGGCCATGCATTGTGGGATTCGGCAACCTTCATCACAGCGGTCACTCCAGTTGGTGTACCAGGCGCTCTCCACTTCGTAGGAGCGCAGCTTCCTCAAGTGTGACCGGTTGGTATTCCATCCGCGGGGGTGATCTCCTTGCTCTGCAACATGAACGTGTTTCACCACGACCCGTTCGCGCTCTGCGCCGGTTAAACGGTAGCGGCGGATAGTCCCATAGCCACTCCAAAGCTCCTGGATCACCTCGATGAGTTCAATGTCGCTGGCGCCGGTGGCTTGTTTGATTATGCCTGGAAAATCTTTATGCATGGTCTTTATATGTGATCCGTTAGTGAATTCTGCATTTAGTGTATTTCCAGACTTAAAGAAGTCAGAACTTTATATCACAAACAGGACTCCTGATTTTCACCTCTTCAACAAAGAGATTAAAGTTCACCTGCTATGCAGAAGCCAGCAGCATTAAATCTCTGCTATAATGACGTTGATTGCTAACATCACCGAGCAACAGGTTTGCAATTCATGTGGGGAGTGGTCTTATGTCAGCGCATAAAAGTATTTTTTATTTATTATTATTGGCTGTCCTGTCTACAGCTATCCTCTTTTCGGCGGCAACATCATCAAATGCAGAGCTCGAGCAATGTGGAGAGCTGGACCCTTCATATCGCCCTGATTCTGCGGCCATCACAACATTGCAACAGGTTGAGCAACCTACCGAGATCGTGGTTTTCTATGGAGCATGGTGTACAGACAGCCATCGTGAAATTCCACGTTTCCTCAAAATTATCGAAACAGTGAATAATCAGGATATCACCGTGACAGACTACGGTGTTAATCGCCAAAAGCAGGACGAATTAGGCAAGTTTGAAATATACGGCATTGAATTCGTGCCGACATTTATTGTGATTCGCAACGGCATTGAACTCGGGAGAATTATTGAGCGGCCCGACAAATCTTTAGCAGAGGATCTTGCTGCGATCATAACTTCTGAAAACTGATGTCGTTACAAGAGAAAAACACTCAAAATAGAGTGCTTCAGGCTGCTGACAAAGTTTAGTTTTGCTTCTATGGTCGGAAATGAAGAGAGAGCAACAGATCGTTAATCTGTTGTCCTTTAAGTCTTTATTGAGGAATAAAAGCAGAACCGGCGGGTCGCGTCCCGCCAAACGGTATAATTATGGGGACACAATGGTACTGAAATTGTGTCCCCATAATTATACCTTAGCAAAAACGCCTAGCTCCTAGCGGAGGGCATATTCCTTTGCCAGGCTCCTGAGTTTTCTACTCGTAGAGGTTTTGGCATTCCGGCCCGTTTCAGGGGGGCCTGGCTGTAGTGTTTTCTAGTAGCGAGAGACATAAGGACATGAGGCCTTGGTACTGTCACTGCTGGAGAGGTCCTCAAGGGCCTCGTCAACTACGGGGGAACAGTAGCTTGATTGTCGGATAATCTTTGCTGAATTGATGTTGCTGTGATATCGAGCCAGACATGCCAAGCGCAGCGCAAAGTTTTCTTTTGCTTCGTTTTCTTTGTCGCCACAAACAAAATGAAGTTGCTGTCGGGCAAACTCGACGGTTTTGCTTTTGTCTTTGGGGTTAAAAATTCTACAAAAAGAGCAACAGATTAACAATCTGTTTTCCACTTTATTTCAGACGCATAAAAGCAAGACTAAACTTTGTCAGCAGCCAGAGGGACCCTTTCAGGACCCTTGCTTTATTTCTGGATGGTTATGTTGGTGGGGACTTGACTAATACCGATGGATCTTAACGGATCCCTGCTTGATTTGATTCTGTAGCCAGACGCTCAATCCCTTTCTCCAGAGATCACGTGTTGATGGGACCAGAAAACTGAAGCCAAGTGCATCGGTGAAAAAACCAGGGGTCAGCAGGAGCAAACCACCTACCAGGATTAAGGCCCCGTCAATAAGGGTTGTCGCTGGCATCTGTCCACGCGATGTCTCTTCCTGTATTCTTCTCAGGATTTCGACTCCCTGGCTTCGTGCCAACCAGGCCCCGGCCACACCTGTCATCATGATGAGCCCTATCGTGGGTGCAAGCCCCATGATCCGTCCGGCTTCAATCAGTATGTAGAGTTCCATAACTGGTACAAAAACAAAGAATATCAGTAGTTTTATAAACACGCTTCCTCGCTTAATTGGTTTTTTTTAATGAGAGCAATTCCGATAACCACCATATCTCTCTCTATATATTAAATATCTGGTAAGTGACTGATTTTGCATGATAAATAAACTGCTTAAAAAATAGGCAGAAAGCATAAGTTGTTATTATGCGGTTTGAGGGTTTGCTTATTCACATGGTTATCAACGACTTGTCCACATAATTTGTGGACAAGATTGGTAGGTGCCCGAAACACATTGATTTTTTCATTTTTTGTCATTTTTTTAAGAAAGTTCTTGACAGCCGTTATGGTTTTGAGAGGTGTTTTGAGCGATCAGTTGTTGTCGATCTGGTTGATGATTTTTTTAGTTGTTTTGCGTAGCGCGGACTCGGCATCAAGTCCCGCGCTTTGAGCCAGTCTGACAAGCTCGAACAAAGTTTGCCCCAAGGCTTCTTCGCTTAACTGTAAGTTTCCTTGTTCACTTTCAGCGTAATCTGGCTTGACCAGGCTCTTCAGCATTTTGGGTAACTCTTCTGCTCTCTTGTTACGCGTCATTCTGTTTACGAGCTTTTGAGCCTTTTGCAGTGCGGGCAGATTGCTTGGCAGGTGATCAGCCAGGCAGCTCTTGTTGTTGGTTTTCTCCGCGTTCTTTATCCTGTCCCACTGCTGGTCAAGTTCGTCTTCTGGGGTGGAGGTCCCTTCACGGTCAAAAACATGCGGGTGGCGGCGTATCAGCTTGTCTCCAATGCCTGCTGCAACATCATCGAAGTTAAACAGACCCTGTTCTTCATAGATCTGTGCCTGAAATACGACCTGCAGGAGCAAGTCGCCCAGCTCATCAAGAACAATCTCCGGATTCTCTCCTTCGATTGCGTCGATGAGCTCGCAGGCTTCTTCAAGGATGTAAGGTGCGAGGCTGTCAGAGGTCTGCTCGATATCCCAGGGGCAGCCATTTGGGGCTCTTAGGGCCCTCATAATCTGCAGTAAAGATTCGAGCTTTTGCGGTGTGTTGTTATGTGTCATCTTTGATCTTTTCCCATACAGTGTTGACCCGTTCTACCGCAGCCTTGTCATGATTGCAAGAGCCCCTTATCGTTGGGTACTAAAGTCTTGCAAATTTATCTTTAATACGTTAATAGAAGGGACTTAATTTCGGCTACAGGTGAAAACTTCTTGACTGTTTCATGGAGGTTCCTATACTGGCGCCTTGCTCAAAATCCCATGAGGTAGATTGTCGTGCTGATACAGATCGACAAACTTAAAAGAAGGCCGCGCCAGATTGATGTCGCTGAAGAGGCGACTGGCTTCCCTGTTCTCTCAGAGTTGGTGGCGGCAGAGACTGTCACTTTTAATGAGCCAATTAAAGGCTCCTTGGAAGCGATATGGGTTGGTGATTTCATCAAAGTCACCGGGAACATGGCGACTCTAGTCTCTACTCCATGCTGTCGTTGCCTGGCATCTGTAAGTACGCGACTTGACGTCCCGATCTTACTGACTTATACCAATCGCGCAGAGGGTGAAACGCCCCCCGATGATGAGCTGGAACTTCAGGCTGATGACCTGGGTTTGATACCTTTCTCCGGGGATGAGCTTGATTTGCTGCCGGATGTAGAGCAGGAGATCGTAATGGCTTTGCCACCGCAGCCGTTATGTAAGGCCTCATGCCTTGGACTTTGTCACTCCTGTGGTTGTAACCTGAATAAAGGTAGCTGTAACTGTGAAGCGCCGATACTTCATCCAGGCCTTGCGGCTCTGAAGAATTTTAAAGTTTAAATTTGTCAGCAACACAGGGTGAGACCCTGAAATACATATAAATGCCGGCTTTGCCGGTACTCTTAAGGAGACACACAGACAATGGCAGTACCAAAGAAAAAGACCTCGAAATCCAAGCGCGATATGCGCCGCTCCCATGATGCTTTAAAAGCCCCCGGTATTTCCCTCTGCCCACAATGTCAGGAGCCAAAGCAGTCTCATCGCGCTTGTCCTTCATGTGGCAGTTACAAGGGTAAGGACGTTCTCGGCGCAGAAGAATAAGGGGCCTTTCTTTTGATTAATCGCCCCATAGTCGCTGTTGACGCCATGGGTGGAGATCATTCTCCCGCTCATGAGGTTGATGGCGCTGTCATGGCTGCTAGAAGATGGCAGATTCCTATTGTCCTGATCGGTCAGACTGAGCTTCTTGCCCAGGAACTGGCCAATCACGACACTCAGGGTCTGGATATTCGTGTTGAACATGCAAGCGAAGTCGTTGGTATGCATGATTCGGCCTCTGACGCTGTACGCAGGAAGAAGGACTCGTCCATTCGGGTTGCGTTTAATCTGCTCAAAGAGGGTCGTGTCAATGCCGTCGTCAGTGCCGGTAACTCCGGGGCAACCATGGCCGTAGGAATGTTTGTTCTCAAACGCATTCAGGGTATTGATCGTCCGGCTATAGCGACCGTCGTTCCTAACCTCAAGGACCAGACCCTGGTTCTGGATGTCGGAGGAAACGTCGATTGCAAGCCGCCACATCTCGTTCAGTTTGCCTTGATGGGCAGCGTCTACGCCTCCCAGATGCTTGGTAAACCTTCCCCTCGTGTTGGTCTTTTGTCTAACGGCGCGGAGGAGTCCAAGGGTAACGAGTTGACCCGTGAGGCCAACCAGATTCTCAAGAGAACTTCGCTTAACTATGTTGGCTACACCGAAGGCCGTGACATTTATAACGCTAATGTTGACGTTGTCGTTTGTGACGGTTTTGTAGGCAATGTTGTTTTGAAGGTCTCGGAAGGTCTTGCGGAGGCGATCGGTGCCATTCTGAGAGAAGAGTTCGGTTCTAGGCTTTTGTCCAAACTTGGCTATCTTCTCGCGCGTCCGGCACTCAAGGCTTTTAAGAAAAAAGTAGATTATGCCGAATATGGTGGCGCTCCGTTACTGGGAGTACAGGGGACGGCAATGATCTGTCATGGCAGTTCCAATCCCCAGGCTATCATGAATGCCATTAAAATGGCTCATGACAGCGAGACACATCAGGTGATCAGCAAGATGAGTGAGCGTCTCGAAGAACTCCAGATAGAGAATTGATACTCTCATCAATTGTGATTTACAGCTGATTCATTACTTTAAGGAGTAAAATTGTGATCAGAGCACGCATTACCGGTACCGGATCTTATGTCCCTGAAAAAGTTCTGACTAATCAGGACATCGAGAAATTCCTCGACACGAACGATGAATGGATCAGGGCGCGTACGGGGATTAGCGAGCGTCACATTGCTGCCGATGGTGAACAAACCTCAGATTTGGCTACACGTGCTGCAGAACGTGCGATGGAGATGGCGGGGGTCTCAGCAGAGGATCTCGACCTGATTGTTGTCGGTACTATCACCGGTGATTATCCATGGCCTGCAACGGCATGTATTGTTCAGGGCAATCTAGGTGCCAAGAATGCCGGAGCTTTTGATGTCTCTGCTGCTTGTAGCGGTTTTCTCTATGCCTTGTCCTGTGCCATAGATCGTGTCGAAGCGGGACGCTGTAAGAAGGCGTTGGTCATTGGCGCCGAGGTTCTGAGTCGCATTGTTAACTGGGAAGACCGTAACACCTGCATCCTTTTCGGTGATGCTGCTGGAGCAGTGATCGTTGAGGCTGGCGAAGGTGATCGCGGGATTCTTTCAACTCATCTGCATGCGGATGGAACCCAGCTTGAGCTTCTTTATCAACCCGGCTTCGGCACCAAGCATATGCCGAGCGTGGAAGCGATTAAGGAGAAAAACTACTTTTTACATATGCAGGGCAACGAAGTTTTCAAGGTTGCCGTGCGTTCGATGTCAGAAGTTGCCAATATTGCTTTGCAAGCAAACGGCATGACAGCAGAGGATGTTGATCTTTTTATTCCCCATCAGGCGAATATCCGTATCCTCAATGCGACGGCAAAGAAAATCGGCTTGAAAGAAGAGCAGGTTTATATCAACGTGAACCGCTTCGGCAACACTTCTGGTGCAACAATCCCCCTGGCTTTGGATGAAGCGAATCGTGCCGGTCGTCTCAAAGAGGGTGATGTTGTTTTGCTTGATGCTTTTGGCGGCGGTTTTACCTGGGCAGCAACCTTGTTGCGCTGGTAAATGAACACTACGAGAACCTAAGGTTTCTGACGACATGATTGCATATCTTTTCCCTGGACAGGGCTCGCAACACGCAGGTATGGGCAAGGAACTTGCCGATAACTTTGCAGTTGCACGTCAAGTCTTCGAAGAAGCGAACGATGCTCTAGGCTTTGATCTCGCCTCCCTTTGCTATAATGGCCCCGAGGAAGATCTGAAACTGACCGCTAATACCCAGCCGGCAATACTTACGACAAGTATCGCTGCTTTGAGGGTCCTCTCAGCTGAATCCGGCCTGGTTCCTTCCTTTGCTGCTGGACACTCACTCGGTGAGTACAGTGCTCTTGTCTGTTCCGGTGGTCTGGCTTTTGCCGATGCCGTCCGTGTTGTGCGTCAGCGTGGCACCTTTATGCAGGAAGCTGTTCCTGTTGGCACCGGTTCAATGGCGGCTATTCTTGGATTGGGTCTCGATGACCTGAACGTGGTCTGTCGTGATGCTGCCCAGGGTCAGGTCGTTTCACCTGCCAATTACAACAGTGACGGACAGGTGGTCATTGCCGGTCACACTGAAGCTGTCGATCGAGCTATGGTGCTTGCAAAGGAAAAAGGCGCGAAAAGAGCCTTGCCGTTACCGGTCAGTGCTCCTTTCCATTGTAGTTTGATGGTCCCTGCCGGGGATCGTCTTGCCACCGTGTTGGAAGGTTTTGACGTAGGAGAGATGTCCCTGCCTGTCATCAGCAATGTTGAGGCAGCCCCTAATCAGGATTCTGCGCGGGTTCGTGAATTGCTGGTTAAGCAGGTCAGTGCACCGGTTCGTTGGCAGGAAACAATTGCCAGCATGGTTGATCTCGGCGTGGAACGTTATGTCGAAATCGGTCCTGGCAAGGTTCTCTCTGGATTGGCCAAGCGAATGGCCAAAGGCAGCACGATCCAGAATGTACAGAACGTTGCAGATATTAGTGCTCTCGCTGGATAATTCAGGAGATATTGACTATGTTGTCTGATAAAGTTGCTATTGTTACTGGTGCCTCACGAGGCATTGGTCGTGCGATTGCTCTTGCACTTGCGTCACAAGGCGCTAAAGTTGTTGCCTCCGCTCGCAATGCCGAAGCTCTCGCTGAATTGACTGCGGTGATCAAATCTCAGGGCGGTGACGCCTTGGCCGTCGTTGGTGATGTTGCCGTAGAAGATGATGCAAACAACCTGGTGAAGAAAGCGGTTGCAGCTTACGGTCAGGTTGATATTTTTATTAATAATGCCGGGATTACCCGCGATGGCTTGTTGTTGCGCATGAAGAATGCTGACTGGGATGCGGTTCTCGACACGAACCTCAAAGGTGCTTTTCTCTGTACCCGTGCCGTGGCAAAGGTTATGAGTAAACAAAGATCTGGTCGCATCATCAATATATCTTCGGTCGTGGGTGAGATGGGCAATGCAGGGCAGGCAAATTATTGCGCCAGTAAAGCGGGTCTGCTCGGTTTGACCAAGTCTGTCGCACGAGAATTGGCACGGCGCAACGTAACGGTCAATGCGATTACCCCTGGATTTATAACGACTGAAATGACTGAAGATATGACTGAAAAGGCTCAGGAAACAATGACGCAACAGATTCCGTTGGGTCGCCCCGGGTCAGCTGAAGATGTTGCCAACGCTGTAATTTTTCTCGCCTCCGAGCAGTCAGCCTATATCACTGGCCAGGTCCTCGGCGTTAATGGCGGAATGTATATGTAACCCACAAAGGGTTTTCGTGTAATAATAATGAGACGATCTCAGATCGGATCTAAACCAAGAAGGAGGAACATAAAATGGCAAGTAATGCAGAGCGTATTAAGCAGATTGTTGCAGAGCAGTTGGGTGTAGATGAGGATCAGGTAACCACGGCAGCTTCTTTCATGGACGACCTTGGTGCTGACTCACTGGATACCGTTGAGTTGGTTATGGCTCTCGAGGAAGAATTCGATATCGAAATCTCCGACGAAGATGCCGAGAAAATCCAAACTGTTCAGAACGCCATCGACTACGTCGAAGCAAATTCCTAAACCTTTGATTGTCGCAGCTTAAGCTGCGGTTGTCGCTTATAACAAAACCTGGCCCGGTAGCTACTAGCTGCCGGGGCAGACTTTGTTTTGGGAGGACATTAGTCTCATGCGCAGAGTTGTTGTAACTGGCCTGGGAATCACTTCCCCTCTGGGTACTGGCATAGAAAAGAACTGGGACGCGTTGATGCATGGACGTTCCGGTATCGGCCTTATTACCCGTTTTGACTCAACTGATCTGCCTGTGAAAATCGCCGGTGAGATCACCGATTTTCCCGCAGAAGAGTTTTTTGACAGGAAAGAGGCCCGTAAGATGGACCTCTTTATCCATTATGCTCTTGGTGCTGCAGCTATGGCACTCGCTGATTCCGGTTTGGAAATTAACGATGATAACGCCGAACGAGTTGGTGTTGTTGTCGGTTCCGGGATGGGTGGCCTGCCAGCTATCGAAAAATACCAGGAAGCGATGTCAAAAGGCGGCTATCGTAAAGTCAGCCCTTTTTTCATTCCTATGACGATTATCAATCTGGCCGGCGGTCAGATTTCCATAAAATGCGGTGCCAAAGGGCCTAACATTGCCCCGGTTTCTGCCTGTGCCACTGGTACGCATTCGATCGGCGATGCCTATCGTATGATTCAACGTAGTGATGCTGATGCTGTGATCGCAGGTGGCACCGAAGCAACGATTTGTCCTCTTGCTATGAGCGGCTTCGCGGTTATGAAGGCACTCTCAACACGAAATGATGATCCGCAAGCAGCGAGTCGTCCTTTTGAGAAGAACCGTGACGGTTTCGTTATGGGGGAGGGCGCCGGGATCGTGATTCTGGAAGAATACGAATCGGCCAAAAAGCGTGGTGCCAAGATCTATGGAGAAATTGCCGGCTACGGTTTGACAGGCGACGCTTATCATCTTACTGCACCAGCCCCTGGTGGGGAAGGTGCCGCGCGTTGCATGAAGATGGCCCTCGATAGTGCAGGTGTGAACCCTGAAGAGGTGGATTACATCAATGCACACGGCACATCGACGCCTTTCAATGACCTTTATGAAACACTTGCGATCAAATCTGTTTTTGGAGACTCTGCCAAGGACCTTATGGTTAGCTCAACCAAGGGTATGACAGGCCATCTCCTGGGTGCTGCAGGCGGTGTAGAGGCTATCTACTCGCTGTTGGCCATTAGTCATGGTGTTGTGCCACCGACGATCAATTATACTGAGCCTGACCCCGAATGTGATCTTGATTATGTTCCTAACGAGGCCCGCAAGGCCAACGTGAATATTGTTCTTTCCAACTCGCTCGGTTTTGGTGGAACCAACGCTACTTTGCTTTTCCGTAAGGTGTGATAAATATGCTTTTTATCGGTAGTGATCATGGCGGCCTGGAAATGAAAGAAGAACTTGTAAAGGTTCTTACTTCTCGCAATCTACCTGTCAAGGATTGTGGAACGACCAACGCCGATTCGGTTGATTACCCTGATTTTGCTGAAAAGGTTGCCGGCGCTGTGTCTCGTGGAGAGGCAGAACTCGGCATCTTGGTTTGCGGCACGGGAATCGGAATGTCGATAGTCGCCAACAAGTTTCCTGGCGTTCGTGCTGCCCTGGCAACTGATGAGTTTATGGCTCAGATGGCCAAAGAGCATAATAATGCCAATATCCTGGTTCTTGGAGGGCGCGTCCTTTCTGTAGAGTTGGCAACCAAAATGGTGAACGTCTGGCTGGATACAGCCTATGAAGGCGGTCGCCATCAGCTCCGTCTGGATAAAATCTCCCAGGTGGAAGCAGCAGTTCGTTCCGGTGAGTTATAGCTCAACTTAGTTCGGGCAGGCCAATCGCCTGCCCGTTTTATTTTTTCAACAGTTATTCTTTTGGAGGTTTCAATCGCCATGTTTGACAAGCTTGCCCAATTTGACCCTGAAATTACCGCTGCTATTCGTAAGGAAACTGAGCGTCAGGAGTACAGCCTGGAGTTTATCGCCTCGGAAAACTTTGTCAGTGAGGAAGTTCTTGCTGCTCAGGGTTCTGTTCTTACCAATAAATACGCCGAGGGCTATCCTTCAAAGAGATACTACGGTGGCTGTGAATTCGTTGATGTCGCCGAAGAACTGGCCATCAATCGCGCTAAAGAACTCTTCGGTGCCGAGCACGCAAACGTTCAGGCGCACTCCGGTTCCCAGGCCAATATGGCAGTTTACTTCGCCGCTTGTAAGCCTGGCGATACTGTCCTGGGTATGAACCTCGCGCACGGTGGTCACCTCACTCACGGATCTCCGGTTAATTTTTCCGGAAAGCTGTTCAATATCGTACCTTACGGCCTGGATAAGGAAACGGGTCATATTGATTATGACGAAGTGGAGAAGTTGGCTAAAGAGCACAAGCCAAAGCTGATTGTCGTTGGTGCCAGCGCATATCCACGCACCCTCGATTTTGAAGCTTTCAGGCAGATCGCTGACCAGGTCGGTGCTCCGATTATGGTTGATATGGCTCACATTGCCGGTCTAGTCGCCGCGGGCGTACATCCGACACCGGTTCCTCATGCAGAGTATGTGACTACCACTACTCACAAAACCTTGCGTGGACCACGCGGTGGTATGATCCTCTGTCGCGAAGAGTTCGCCAAGAAAGTGAACAGCAATATCTTCCCTGGTATTCAGGGCGGTCCACTTATGCATGTGATCGCAGCTAAAGCTGTTGCTTTCAAAGAGGCTTTGGCTCCGGAATTCAAGACCTACGCTCAGCAGGTTGTGAAGAATGCACAGGCCTTAGCTGAAGAGCTGGTCTCTCGCGGTTATAACCTGGTCTCTGGTGGTACTGACAATCATCTCATGCTGATGGATTTTACCGGCTCTGAATTGACCGGCAAGGTTGCCGAGGCGATTCTTGAGCAGGCCGGCATCACGGTTAACAAAAACGCTGTGCCTTTTGACACCCGTTCACCGTTTGTTACCAGTGGCATCCGCATCGGCACCCCGGCCAGCACGACGCGCGGCCTGAAAGAGAACGAGATGCGTCAGATCGGTGCCTGGCTTGACGAGGCCTTGCAGAACATTGAGAATGAGGCTGTCCTGGCCAGGATTCGCGGTGAGATTCGCGAACTCTGTCAGCAATTTCCTCTTTACGCCCACCGGCTCGTTTAAATGGAAAGGCCGCCCTGGGACGAATACTTCATAGACATCACCCGCCTGGTGGCGAGACGCTCAACTTGCATGCGTCGCCAGGTCGGTGCCGTGATGGTCAAAGAGAAGAATATCCTTGCGACCGGATACAATGGTACACCCACCGGAATTACGCATTGCGATGTAAGCGGTTGTCTGCGGGAACAACTCAAGGTTCCTTCCGGTGAACGACATGAGCTCTGTCGTGGCCTACATGCTGAGCAAAATGCTATCATTCAGGCTGCGCGTCACGGTGTGAATATCGAGAACTCAGTCCTGTACTGTACTGATTCACCCTGTATCATCTGTACTAAAATGTTGATCAATGCAGGTATCCAGAAAGTCGTTTATCTGCAGGGTTATGCGGATAACCTCTCCATGGAAATGCTGGCTGAGGCTGGCGTGAAAACTTATCTCTTTGATGACCTTGTTGACAAAGACTCTGGAGGCAGTTGATGAAATGTCCATTCTGTACCCACGATGATACGCGTGTCGTTGACTCACGCCTCGGCAAAGAGGGGAACAATATTCGCAGGCGAAGAGAGTGTATCGATTGTGAGAGACGCTTTACCACCTACGAGCGTGTTGAAGAGACTTTGCCACTTGTGATTAAGAAAGATGGCCGCCGGGAGGTTTTTGATCGACAAAAGATAATCTCCGGTATCCAGCGCGCTTGTGAAAAGCGCCCTGTCTCGATCGCAACGATTGAAAAAGTTGTTGATCAGATGGAAGTTAAATTACAAGAAAGTGGTGAGAAAGAAGTTGCAGCCAGTCGTATTGGCGAGGCGATCATGGAGGCACTGCAGTCTCTTGATGAAGTCGCTTACGTACGTTTTGCTTCGGTGTACCGCCAATTCCGTGATATCAATGAGTTCATGTCCGAGTTAACAGACATCCTGGCCAAAGGGCCAGCCAAGTAATTTTATAGCGAATATCAATATGACGCTCTTTCCTGTTGGGAAGGAAGTGTCTCTGCCTCCCGTCTACCGGTGACGCGTTGCGAGCCGACATGACAATCCAAACTGAAAAATTGATGCAGAAAGCGATCGAGTTGGCTCAACAGGGGCTTGGTCGCACGTCACCCAACCCTCCCGTAGGTGCTGTTCTGGTCCGTGATGGCAATATTGTCGGTGAGGGGTTTCACCCCGCGGCAGGCCAACCCCACGCTGAAGTCTTTGCACTTCGCGCTGCCGGTGGTCTGGCTCAGGGTGCTGAACTCTATGTCACACTGGAGCCATGCTGTCATCAGGGGCGTACAGGCCCTTGTACGGAAGCGATAGTTGAGGCTGGTGTCTCACGGGTTTTTGTCGGTGCACAGGATCCGAACCCCCTTGTCGCGGGCAAGGGTATTGAGCGTTTGCGTGGTGCCGGAATAGAAGTTTTAACGAATGTCCTCAACCAGGAATGCCGTCAGCTTATTGCTCCTTTTGCCAAACATGTAACCAGCGGATTGCCGTATGTTGTCCTTAAGTCTGCAATGACTCTGGATGGCCAGACGGCAACCCTCGCCGGCGATTCAAAGTGGATATCGTGTGAAGCCAGCCGTAACCTGGTTCATCAACTGAGAGATCAGGTGGATGCCATTATGGTCGGGTCCGGAACCGTTGTCGCAGATAACCCGAGATTGACGACACGACTTGCTGAGGGTGGTCGGGATCCGGTGCGAATTGTTATGGACGGTAGCCTTAGTACCTCACCTGACGCTCTGCTTTATACGCAGTCGTCAGCAGCCCAAACCGTTCTTGTGACTTCAGAAACCCATACAGAAGCTGAGTTGCGTCCTTACCGTGATGCTGGTGCCGACATTATGCTTGTCAGCCAGACTGCAGGAACCCTGGATTTACTCACTACTCTCAATGAACTTGCCAGTCGCAATCTGCATTATGTCCTTCTTGAAGGCGGCAGCCTTCTGGGTGGAGCCATGTTGCGTGCGGGGTTGATCGATCGCCTCATGCTCTTTGTTGCCCCGAAACTGCTTGGTGGCCTAGGCCGAGGGCTGCTGGCTGGTGCAGGTGTCGACTCTATGTCTGACGCTTTCACGCTCAAACATCTGAATGCCCGCAAAGTTGATACAGATATCTTGCTCGAAGGGGAGGTGCTCAATGTTCACCGGCCTGATTGAAGACCTTGGAACGCTCCGTGAACTTCGCATCGGTGGCACCCAGGCGCAATTAACCGTTAACACCGGCTTGCCGATGACCGAGTTGACCCTCGGCGAAAGCATCGCTGTCAATGGCGTATGCCTGACTGTTACCTCTTTCGGTGAGGGGGCATTTACTGCTGACGTTTCCCCAGAAACACTTGATTGTACATCTTTGGGTCGATTATCGCGCGGTGCGCGCGTCAATCTTGAGCGAGCGCTTCGACTTTCGGATCGTCTCGGTGGGCATCTTGTCAGCGGTCACGTTGACGGCATGGCCAAGATTGCCGGACGTCATCTGGATGGCAATGCCTGGAGTTTTACTTTTCAGGCCGAACCAGCTGTGATGGATTTTCTTGTAGCGAAAGGAAGTGTCGCTATCGACGGTATCAGTTTGACCGTCAATGATGTCGCCGAACAGACCTTCTCTCTGGTGATTATCCCTCATACTCTGTCTCTGACTACATTGCAGGATCGCAAGGTTGGTGATGAAGTTAACGTTGAAACCGATCTGATCGGTAAGTATGTCGCTCGCTTCCTGCGTAATGGTGCCTCTGAAAAACCTCAGGGTGTTACCATGGATGTCCTTGCCAAGCATGGTTTTTTGTGAGATATTTTCAAGTCTTGCTGAACTATTAGACTCTTAGGAAATTATATGCCTTTAGCTCGTGTTGCAGAAGCACTTGAAGATATTCGCCAGGGGAAAATGGTCATTCTGGTCGATGATGAAGATCGTGAAAATGAAGGTGATCTTTGCATGGCCTCAGAAATGGTTACCCCTGAAGCTGTCAACTTTATGGCCAAGGAAGGCCGTGGACTGATCTGCCTGACCCTGACCGAGGAACGCGCTGATCACCTGGACTTGCCGTTGATGGTGCAAGACAACTCCTCCTCTTTCGGCACAGCGTTTACCGTCTCCATCGAGGCCAGGCGAGGTGTCACAACCGGGATTTCGGCTGCCGATCGTTCCCATACGATTCAGGTTGCTCTAGCTGATGATACCACTGCCCATGATCTGGCAAGGCCGGGTCATGTCTTTCCCTTAAGGGCAAAAAAGGGTGGTGTTATGGTTCGTGCCGGTCAAACAGAGGGTTCTGTCGACCTGGCGCGTATGGCAGGCCTGAAACCGTCAGGTATGATCTGCGAGATCATGAATGACGACGG
>JAAXQF010000460.1 GCA_012974435.1 Desulfuromonadales bacterium
CCCCCCCCCTCCGGTGAGCGGGGCTTTTTTATTTGTCAGGGGATATAAGAAGGTCGGTATTTTGGCCTGATTTTGATGCTTCCGACTTATGGGAGGATTTACCACTTCTGATAACAAAAACGGCTTCTTATTGATAGAGACATTTAGGAAGACAAAACAATGGCCACCAGGGTTCGATCCTTGGTGGCTTTTGTCATAGCTAGGGCTAGTAAGAATCAATGAAAAACATCCACCTAAACTTCATTATTAATTCTAGTCAGCAGGCAAAACCTCCGGTAGGCGTACCACCAACACTGGTACTTTAGCACTGTGCAGGATTTTCATCGTTGTTGAACCGAGCAGAGCATCGGACGCCACTGAATGACGGTGCGAACCCATGACGATCAGATCGACCTTGAAATCATTGGCAGCGGTCAGAATGGCAGCTTTCGGTGCATACGAAGAGATGCGGATATTGGAGATTACCTCGGGATCTGCGGAATATTCAGCCAGCACTTTTTGGCAGATCTCTTCCAAGTAGGTCGTGACATTTTCTTCGGTATCAAGGGGCGACTTATCGAAGTTATCTGTCATCCCCTCTTGCAGCATGAAGATCTCGGCCTGGCCCTGATCAGAAATATTCAGTGCTTCATGACTGTGAACAATATGGATTTTGGCCCCGTACTTATGGGCCTGGCTCAGGGCATATTCAAGGACGTACCTGGTGTCTTGACCCAATCCGACAGCGAGTAGGATATTGCGGATATTCGGCAGCATTATTACCTTCCTTTTCTGCCCTGAAGCCGTAACTGAAAGAATAATTCAGCAACGGGACGGGTCTTTACGTAACTGAAAGAATAATTCAGCAACGGGACGAGGGACGGGACTTTATTTAATTATGCCGCAGTTTTCCGTTCCTGCCAGCTCACAAGGTACTCAACCGTCCAGTATTGGGGATGTGTCAGCGGCAGGGTATGTAGGAATTGCACGTTTAAGCTGATTTTGGCCTGCAAAAGTCTCTGACACAACTTATGAGACAACCCGACTTTTGATGTTTCAGCCTATTTGCTGTAAATTGCCGAGTGTGTCAATTGCTTGGTGTATGAGAACTCAGGGGATTACGACAGAACAACTACAAGCCATCTACACAACTGCGGGTGGCTTTTTTCGTCTCGTTTCGGGTGGTACTGAAATGGGGAAGGTTACACCTACTCAATAGGTCCAACATACAAGCTGTCAACAGCGGTCATTTCTTATCGAATGGCCGCTGTTTTTTTGTTTTGTTAGTGTGTGTGTGGGGGGGGGGATTGTAAATTTCAATCGCAGTGCTAAGGTTCTAAAAGCCTGACGTTTTTTGTCTGTTAAGCGGGCAAACATAGTCATAGCTCAGAAGACAGACTACATCAAACTTGGAAAAGTAAGTGGATGCCAAAGCTGTCGTAATTTGGGATGTGGCATCCAAAGTCCGGGGGTTTGCAGAGCTCGGATAAGAGGAAGTAAAGAGTTCAGCTTTTGAAGCTGAGGTCCTGGAAAATAACGGCTTCAAGATCAGCGGCCGGGGAACCTGGGAGACACTATCCCGAACTTACATAAACGTCACCTGAGGAGAAATGTCATGTCGAAAACAAATAATCATAAATTTTTGATCGTCCCGCGAGTGCTCGCTGGATTGCCGTTACTAGGCTTTGGGGTAATGCACTTTATTGATCCAGGACATATGCGAGACATCCTGATTGCAAGCGGAATCCCCATGATCGAGCTGAACGTTTATGCCGCTCCGGCGGCTGAACTATTGGCCGGAGTGTTGCTGTTGCTCGGATGCTGTGCGCGGGTTGGCGGGATTCTCGGCGTGGGCACAATGTTACCTGCTATCTACTCGACGGTCGTTCTCTCCAAGATGACCGTCGACACCCTTCCTGGCGGTTTGACGGAAGTTCCATCTGTACCTCCCTTGCCGCTTCCGATCGTGGTCCTGGTTTGCTCATTGATCGTTGTCGCACTTGGTGCCGGTGCCTGGAGCCTGTGTTCATGTAAGTCGCGTGGTTCTGGTAATGGCGGTTCTTGATGATCTGGTGCAAACCGTCATGCGTGAGTTCCGCGCAGGCTTAAACACATTCGTCTAAAGTACATAGGGAGCTTTTGCCATGAAAAAAAGTGTTTGCGAAAGTCTTTTGGATCTCTTGGCCGATGCTGGCGTCAGTCAAATCTGGGGTGTCACCGGAGACGCCCTGAATCCGCTGCTCGAAGCTATTCGTGTCGATGATCGCTTTCGCTGGATCGGCGTCCGGCATGAGGAACATGCGGCCTACGCCGCGTATGCCCAATCGGAAATTACCGGAGGCCTGGGTGTCTGCGCAGGAACGGCAGGCCCGGGTGCTCTGCACCTCATCAATGGCCTCTACAACGCCAAGAAAGAAGGTGGCGGCGTGGTCGCCATCACCGGTCAGGTGCCACGCGGGCAGCGCGGCAGTGAATTCCACAAGGAAATAGATCTGTCGAAGATGTTCGACGATATTTGTGATTATCAAGCGGTGATCAATTCGCCCGCACAAATGCCACGCATAGCAGAGATCGCAATACAGCGGGCCTTGCTTGACCGGGTGGTGACACGTATTGAGCTGCCTTTCGATGTCATTGGCGCCGAAGTGCCGAGCCAACATTTTCTGCACCCTTTGATACAAGAGCAATCGACCGTTGTGCCACCCAAAGCAGCGCTCGACAGTGCCGTGGAAATCCTCAACGCAGGCAAGCGGATTACGCTCTTCTGCGGGATCGGCTGTCGTGAAGCGAAAGAGGAAGTTTTTGCGCTGGCAAAGAAACTTAATGCGCCGATTGCGCACACGCTACGCGCAAAAGATATCTTCGATTACGCCGAAGGAAACATCGTCGGCATGACAGGATTGATCGGCAACCCCGCCGGCTACCATGCGGTGTGGGATAGTGATGTTCTGCTCATGCTCGGAACCGACTTCCCCTACGATGAATTTATTCCCGATGGCCATAAGATCATCCAGGTCGATAAGCGCATGCAGAACATCGGTCGTCGCGCTCCGGTGAACGTGGGTCTGGTTGGGACGGTCAAAGAGACGCTCGCGGCAATAACACCGAGAATCGACAATCAGGGCAGTGAGAAATTCACTTCAGAGCTTATCCATATGAGAGACAAGTGGCTCAAACATATGGATAAACAAGCCGATCTTTCGCGAACAGATGAACCCCTACATCCGCAGTTATTCACCAAGGCGATCAGTGATCGTGCGTCAGACGATGCCTTCTTTGCCATCGATGTGGGGGAGTGCACAATTTGGGCGGCCCATCATCTGCGACTGCACGGGGGGCGGCGAATGGCCGGTTCCTTTAATCATGGTTCGCTGGGTGCGGGGCTACCTGTCGCCCTGGGCGCTGCGGGGTTAAATCCCTCACGACAAGTCTGGGCGCTTTGCGGCGACGGCGGGTTCGGCATGTCGATGAACGATTTTGTCACCGCAGTCCGGTTTAATTGGCCCATTAAGGTGATTGTTTTTAATAACAGTTCCTTCGGTTTCGTGAAGATGGAGATGGAAGTTTCCGGGTTGCCGGCATATCCGGACGCAACCTCGTTACTGAATCCTGACTTTGCCGATTACGCTAGAGCCTGCGGTGGTGACGGGGTGCGCGTTGAACATGCCGGGGACATCGTGCCGGCCATTGAGCAGGCGATTGCTTCCGAAAAGCCGTTCATTATCGATGCGGTCGTCAGCTCTGGTGAATTGTCGATGCCACCCAACATAAAAATTGAACAAGCCTGGGGCTTCGGTGTGTCCAAGCTGAAAGACGGTATTCTGGCCGCTAAAGGTGATCATGACATCTGGCAAGCGTGGCGAGACGAATTTAAGGCCAACATCTTCTGATCCACTACCAAAAGGATTGAATCATGCGATTTTCAGCACTCATCATCTCGATTATCTCGACATTTGTTCTTATCATTCCGGCAATTCAGTTCAGCCCGTGGTGGTTTGTCGGGGTTGCTATTTTCGGGTCATTAGCGTTACTCGGAATTTATGACCTTATTCAGACAAAACACAGCATCACCAGGAATTATCCGATTCTGGCTCACCTTCGTTTTCTGCAAGAAGCCATCGCCCCGGAGATTCATCAGTATTACATTGAGGGGAATATGGACGGCAGACCCTTTGACCGGGATCAGCGCTCGTTGGTTTATTCCCGCGCCAAGAACCTCACGGGTCTGAAACCTTTTGGCACCGAACGGGATGTCTATAGCGATGAATTTGAATGGCTGCTCCACTCGATGGCTCCCAAACCCAAAAGTACCGAGCCGTTTCGCACTACCGTGGGCGGCGAGCAATGCTCAACCCCCTACTCCTGCTCATTGCTGAATATCTCCTCCATGAGTTTTGGGGCCATCAGCCCAAATGCCATTATGGCGATGAATGCCGGTGCGAAGGCGGATGGTTTCGCGCATTGGACCGGTGAAGGCGGCCTGAGCAGTTACCACCTCAAACACGGTGGAGATCTGGTTTGGCAGATTGGCACGGGATACTTCGGCTGTCGCGACGAGAAGGGCAATTTCGAGGCTGAATCTTTTGCGGAACAAGCCGTCCTGAGTCAGGTCAAGATGATCGAACTGAAAATTTCGCAGGGAGCCAAACCTGGTCACGGAGGGGTACTGCCCGCCGCCAAGGTGACTCCGGAGATTGCAAAAACCCGCCGGGTTCCGATGGGCCAGGATGTCATTTCCCCTCCCGGCCACTCAGCCTTTAGCACGCCGCGTGAACTGTGCGAGTTTATCGGCAAGCTCAGAGAGCTCAGTGGTGGCAAGCCGGTCGGATTTAAATTGTGCATCGGCCAACCTAGTGAGTTCCTGAGCGTATGCAAGGCGATGCTCGAAACCGGTATATTACCCGACTTTATAAATGTGGACGGCACCGAAGGGGGAACCGGTGCTGCACCGCTGGAGTTTACGAATTCTTTGGGAGCGCCGCTGGTCGAAGGGCTGATTTTTGTCCACAACAGCCTGGTCGGTTGCGGCCTCAGAAAGAAAATCAAAATTGCCTGCGCTGGTAAGGTGACCTCGGCCGCGCACATATTGCGCAATGTCGCCATTGGTGCAGACTGGTGCAATAGCGCGCGGGCCATGATGATGGCGGTCGGCTGTCTTCAGGCGCAAACTTGTCACACCAACGAGTGCCCGGTGGGTGTAGCCACGCAAGACCCGAGTCGGCAAAGGGCTCTGCATGTAGACGACAAAGCACGTCGGGTCGCAAACTATCATCACAACACGCTCGAATCCCTCGCGGAGATTGTCGCCGCAATGGGGGTAGATCATCCCGACCAGTTGCTTCCCCACCATGTGTTTAAACGCATAGAATCAAGTCGTGCCGTTAGCTACGCGGAAGCTTTTGATTTCTTGGAGGAAGGCTCGTTGCTTGATGGTTCTGCGAATCAGAGATTCAAAGCCTACTGGGATTCTGCGTCGGCTGAGATGTTTTAAGTGCTAGCCAAGACCTGAACAAAATGTTCCCGAAGCTTAGTGAACCCTCAGACCGGTTAGCTGCGAAAACAATGAAGAAGCATAATCCTGAGCAATTCATATGTTTAATTGTTGCACAAAAAAATATCTGGTGATGCTCAGGTTGTCCTCAATGATAATGCTTGTAACTGTCTTTGGTTCTCCCCTGCCGGCTGTTGCAGAAGGAATGCAAGGGATAACAAAAGACGCGAACGAGCTCAGTAAGGAAATGGTTAATTCCGTAGGTAAAAATTGGCTCATCAATACTTACGTTAATGTTATTGAAAAAGAAGGTGACGCTGCGTTCTGGTCGCTGACCATGTACGGCGCCATGACTAAGCTGTTCGTGCCGCTGTATTCGTTCCAATGGACACCTCTTTGAGCCTCGTAGTCTATCAGATTGGTGTCCACTTTTTCCAGCAGACCTCAGAGTATTCTGTGACTTACATCCTCATCAACCAGAGTCAAGGTAGGCGATTAAGTAGTCACCGTAACTCGTCCGGTACATACTCCACTTCAGTGCATAGATGACATGATTAGTCATGATTCAGTAAGGGCAGGTTGCAATGCTTCTTTATAGTGGTAACCTCATAATTACACGTATTTTTTCCCCATTATCGTTGCAAAGTTGGCGTCGTCTGAAACAACGTAAATCCATAATGAAAAGAAGAATTATCATGAAAAAATAAAGAAGCATTTTCACAAGAAATAGTTTACCCAAACAGCTACTTAAGGAGAATAAAAGATGAATGTCAATCTTGACGAATTGGGGAAAAAACTTCATGCAAAACTCGACCAAGGGATTGATAAGTTAAAGACAACGAAAGCCCATCTGGAGGCTCTTCAAAAGGAGACTGAAGCCACCATTCAAACCAAATTGAGTGCAGCAAAACAAGCTGTGGAAGCTAAAAAGCAAGAAGCTGCTGCGGCCAAGACTAAAGTAGAAGAATTTGTCGAGGATAAGAAGGCCGAAACCAAAGAGGTGGTTGCCGAGTGGAAAGCGAACCACGACAACAAAAAACTCGAGAAACGTGCAGATCGAACAGAAAAGTATGCTGAC
>JAAXQF010000616.1 GCA_012974435.1 Desulfuromonadales bacterium
AGATGTGTATAAGAGACAGCTGGAGAGGTGACAACGATCGACAATGGCACGCACCTGCGATCCGGTTGCAGACGGAATAGCGATGATGATTTCATCAACCATATGCTCAAGTGCAACTTTTTCAAGATCCGCCTGCCGACCGAGAACCTTGAGACCCTGAAACATCCCCTTACGTTTCAGGGGGTCATCGTCAACAAACCCAACGACCCGCATATTCAACCGTGGATTCGAGCGCACTTCACGGGCAAGCATCTGGCCGGCCTCCCCGGCTCCAACCACCAGCACCCGCGTTTTTATCTCATCGACACCCCGCATCATGGGCAGGAAAGTCTCCCGAAAAGCGCGGGTCGCAAAGCGCACCCCACCCATTAACAGGAAGCAGAAAACAAAATCGAGAAAGAGAACCGTGCGGGGAACCTGTTCCAGACGATGGACAAAAACGACATAGCCGATGAAAATCAGCGAGGCGAGTAAATTCCCCTTGAGAATCTGCGCCAGATCAGGCATCGACACATAACGCCACCAGCCTTGAAACAGTCCGAGCCGCCAGAAGACAATCAGCTTGATCACCAGCAAGACCGGCAGCAGGGCATAAATCTTCGGCCAGTACATCTGGGGAATCGTCAGATCAAAGCGGACTAGAAATGCCAGAAGAAAGGCAGCTATTATGAATAGTGCCTTGTTGAAAATAATGAAAATCAAACGATTATTGTAGATAAAAGCCTTCATAGTTTATCCCCGAAAAAATATCATTCTGCAGCGGTTCTACGTTATCACTGAACAAGCGGTTACTCAGCACTTCAATGAGTCACACCTTCTTTTTTTAACACTTTCAGTGCGGTGAGCCAGAGTATTTTGATATCAAACCAGAAAGATTGGCGCTGCAGATACTCGACATCCAACGCAACCTTTTGCGGAATCGGCAGCTCGTCACGACCATTTATCTGGGCCCAGCCGGAAAGTCCAGGAACCAGACGATGCACGCCCTGTTCGGTTCGTAAGGCGATCAGATCATCCTGATTAAAAAGCGCGGGACGTGGGCCAACAAGGCTCATGTCCCCCTTCAGAATACTGAACAACTGGGGCAATTCATCGAGACTGCTTTTACGCAAAAAATCCCCAATCGGCGTTAACGCACTCTTGGGGTTCTGCAACAGATGGGTCGCCACCGCTGGAGTATCGATCAACATGCTACGAAACTTTGGCATTTTAAAGATGACGTTGTTGCGCCCGATACGGTCAGACCAGTAAAAGGCTGGCCCGCGAGAAGTTAGCTTGACCATAACTGCAACGACTAGCGTGGGGATGGCAAAAGTAATAAGTGCGACAAGGGCAACAAGAATATCAAACAAACGTTTCACAGCCACTCCAAAATGTTTTAAAAACCACTTGTATTCTCTACGCGAGATTCTTTAGTCCCTGCTGCCGTGCGGCGTAGTCCCTCGTCGACACTTATTGGCGGGGTCCAGCCCAGAACTTCTCGAGCTTTGGAGATATCAACCCGTAAAGACCCACACAACCTTTGCGCGACATCTCGTTTCCCGATCAATGCCGCCCCCAACTCAAGGAGTTTGGCCGGAACAGGAATCAAACGTACCGGTCGCCCCATAGCTTTTGCCATACGCTGCAACAACTCAGTCGTTGAAAGATCCTCGCCATCACCGGCTAGAAAGGTTTGGTTGGAAGCGGAAGGATGATCAATGCAGGTCACAATCAGATCCACCAGGTTATCCAATGCCACCAGGCTGCGCTTATTATGGATAACACCCAAGGGGAGAGGGTAGCCTTTCTTTAAAATCTTTATCATGCGGGCAAAATTTGCTTTCACACTTGGTCCATAAACCAGTGGGGGACGGATAATCACGACCTGCAAACCGGTTTCCTGCGCCACACGCTGCAGGGCCTGCTCTGCCTCCCACTTGGAGACACCGTAAGGATCCTGCGGCGTAGGCGTATCCTTCTCCGAGTAGATCTGTCCGTCGCGCGTCTCTTCACCGTTAACCTTGATCGAACTAACGTACACCAGACGCTTCACCCCGCTGGCTGCCGCGCAACGAGCCAAGTGCTCAGTGCCCGCCGTATTGACGCGACGGAACTCAGCCAAGGGATCGTTCGCGTCGTCTCGCATGACATGAACGCGGGCGGCTAGGTGGATAACGACCTCACATCCGGTGAGCGCCTCCCGCCAATCGGTATTGCCGTCAATGCCCTCCACGACAACGGTCTCAACCCCCGTTGGCAAGTCACAGGATGTACGGATGACACCGCGAATCATGAAACTGCGCTTTATCGCTTCAACACACAAAGCATCGCCGACAAAGCCGTTGGCTCCAGTGACAAGTATTTCAGGCATCAAAAAACCCATCAGCATTCATGCTCTGCAACACCAAGAATAAAGTTAGGGACAGACCGAGACAATATATTAATATTCATAAATAATAATTCCACCTACACACACGTTATTCGGTATTATGGACCGATTTTTTAAAAAAGAAGTGACACCAGCCCAATCGACCTCTTGAGCTCACGTAGAATAAAGGAGTGACCTGCCATGACAATACCACGCCCCCTGCGCGGATATGAAAATTCATCGCAAAGATCTGGGAATACTATAAAGCCATTTTTCCTAAAAAATCGACTTATATGCGATACCTGAGAGTGTATTTTAAATAATTTTTCGATAAATTCCGCTAGCTACTTGATCCGAGTCCCGCCAATTGTCCACGGTCCATATAGAAATGTTTTAATGACGAATATAATCGATCTGCCGAAAAAAATTCATCTACTCTCATCTTCGCTTTATCCCCCATTTCTTGACGAATTCTGGGATGTCCAATGAAGTAGATCATCAGCCTTACTAACTCATTTACATCCCCAGCCGGGAATAACATACCAGTCTGTCCATCTACAACAGAGTCCGTTAATCCCGGGATTCTAGAGCCAATTGCAGGGACACTCATCGCAGCAGCATCTATAACGATAGAGCCAAATCCTTCTCGATAACTTGGTAAACATAAAACATCGGTAATCGCCAAATATACCTCGTGATCATTGACATGACCGATATCGCAGACGTTATCGAATAACTCGGGATTCGATTTGCGCAACTCAGCTATCGCACCATCCTCATCTGGACCCACAAACAACAATCGTGCTTTTTTGAATTTGGCGGAGACTATTGAGAAGGCTCTTAAAGTATCAATTGCACCCTTGGCTCGGGTCTTCCTAGCTATATAGGAAAATATAAAATCATCAGGCTCCAACCTCAACTTTGCGCGTAGCAGAGCGGCCTCCCCGTTAAGTGAATGCAAATTGAATCTTTCAATATCAACCCCAGAAAGTGAACCTTTCAATAAAACCGGTAGTGGCTGACCAGCATGAGAAATGTGATGTTTAGATAAAAAATCTGACTGAGAAAAACTGTCGGTTAGACAGTCCGTATTGATTGCATTGATCAGCCAATCAAATAAGTAGAAGAGGTGTCGAGAAAACCCCACTTTTGCAACCCATGTCTGCCCTGTAAATGTGTGGATTCGGACAGGAACCCGACAAATAAACCCAGCTAGGGCAGTCAACAAACCTGCCTTGGGCATAACTGAGTGAACAATATCCGGCTTGTGTAAGTAGAAAAGCCTGCACAATGCAAACAAGGCCATAGCATCCGCAATCACACTAGTTTTTCGATTGATATCAATATCGACGAACTTAACGTTAGGGTAAGCGCTCTGATTCTTAGATACATCTTGCCCGACAACACACACTTCAAAATCTTCAGGTATTCTTTTCAACGTGTTACTCAAATGCCAGGGCACAACATAGGAGGCAGTCACTACTCTAACAACTTTTAATTTCATGCGATACTACCCTTACTTATCTGAATTTCCGGTAACCATTTAATTTCCACAATAACTCTCGATGATCATCTATCGCCGACTAACAAATCCGACAAGAATCAACTATCTCTCGTAGTCCATCTTCCATCGTAATTACGTGTCGATAATCGAGTTGATGCTCAATCTTTGCAGTCGAATAAAATGCTCTTCCAGTTAAGGCATTCACTCTCGACTCGGTAAGCGGGAATTTTGGAATGCCACCAAAAACTTGAGCCACGATCCGAACGAGTCCTTCTGGCAACCTAAGTTCAGGCTCTTTTTTACCCAGCGCGTCGGCTATGGTTGTGACAAACTGCTCCATCGTCCGCTGATCTGACAAGCTATATATTTGCCCGTTTGCATCAGGGTGTGTTGCACATAGCACGAGTGCAGCCACCACATTATCGACATGAATGTAGTTCGCCGTCGCCCCCACCTTGCCGATATAAAAAAACATCCCACGCTGAATCATTGCTATTAAACCAATCAGCGATTGATTTTTCATTTCAGAACCAAAAACATTCGATGGTCGCAATATAGAGTATTCAAATGCACCACTCAATGCGGCCGCCACGACCATCGCATCCGACTCAACTTTGGAAGTTTCATACTTTCCGCACGGGTTTAATACTGTTTGCTCAGTTACGACTCCATTACGTCTACTGCCATACACACCAGTGCTGCTTAGCTGTACCCAGCGACCAACTCGTCCAGTGGCCGCCTCGATAAGTTTTTGCGTCCCTCCTACATTCGTGGCATACATGACTGAATGATTGCGGATTTCCGCCGAACAATGATACACGATATCGCAACCATCCACAAAGCCGCCGAGCTCGTCAGCTCCTACTTTCGCTAAATCCCGCTGAAAAACCTTGATATTTCCTTCGAGTGGCATTGTGCCTTGACGGGACAAAACATGGAC
>JAAXQF010000145.1 GCA_012974435.1 Desulfuromonadales bacterium
CGGCCTGTGCCAGGTCAAGATACCCTGCGAGGCTCAAGTGCCACCGGCATTACTCTAAAAACCTTAAGTCAGGCTCTGTCAATCATTCTTATAAAGCACGACTTCTGAGACGAAAAACGACTTATTATTGATAGAGATATTTAAGACGCTCATTAACCACAAAATTATGGCCACCTGAATCTACTTCGGGTGGCCACTTTCTTGTGTGTCATGGGTTCTTATTGGGGAGCACCTGGCGGCGGTCCAATCAAAGAGTCTATGCCATCATCCTCGATAGTTTCCAGAACCTCATCCAGAGCCGATTGGTCAGAATCGAAGGGTTCATCCCAGACCGTTGAATTATCATTCTCGTCCACAACTTCCAATATCCAGCCACCGTCCCCATCTTCATAAATCATAATCTCGACACTTTTAGCATCACGTTCAACTGTCTGACATAGGGGGGAGAATTTCACTTCGTATTCTTCACTCATATCTGACTTCCTCTCTAATTGGCAATAATCGACTTGCCGATGGTAACTCAGAATCGACTCGACTAAAAGCATCTATTGCTACGCGGCACATCCCAATTCCTGGGTGGGCCGTTCTTGCATTGCAGGGTTTATAGGATTTTGGGCAAACAGTCGATTTTGGCTCTCATGAATTGCTGACACAACTTATAGGACAGTCCGACTTTTGACGTTTTTGATCAATTGGCGTATATCGATGTGTGTGTCAATTGCTTGGTGAATAGGAATCAGGGGGATAATGAACGAACACTGCAAGCCATCTGCACGACTGCGGGTGGCTTTTTTGTGACTGATCAAGGAGAGCCTGTAATGCTGGGAACATCGGTCACCGATTACTAAATATCCTTAGATGATATAAGAATCAGTTGCAGCAATACATATAAGAATACTGTCAGGTCCGTTGAACTATTTTCACTGATGGGATTAGCCGGGGTGTTGGAGTTTTTCGGTGGGCTACTCATCCTCCTAGGACTGTTCACACGACCGGTCGCCTTTATTCTCTCAGGACTGATGGCCGTTGGCTACTTCATGGCACATGCCCCAAAAGGGTTCTGGCCAGTGATAAATCAAGGAGAACTGGCCATTCTGTATTGCTTTGTTTTTCTCTATCTAGTTGCGGCGGGTGGAGGGGCATGGAGCCTGGATCATTTAAGAGGAAAACGCACCTGAACCAATGTCAGAGTGGCAAAATATTCGCCATAAAGAAGGCTGTCTTGATAAGTTCTTAAAGGCTATTAGAATGAACCCGTGACTCTGGGAATCTGCTGACACACGGGGTAATGGGTTGGAGGCGGTGATTTTAAATGTAACTACATTCCAGACATGAAAATGGCCGACCTCGGAAATGGGGTCGGCCGTTCTTATTTGTCAGGGGTAGCAAGAATTTCACATTTTAGCAAATTTCAAGCTATCCATACAATGCGGGAGGATTATTAGGACACTTGGGGAAAGATAATTTTTCCCAATGGATGGGGATCTTGCGGACATCTGGTTTTCGCCCATCTGCCTTTGGTTGATCCTCTTCTTAGGCTTTGTCGGTTAGGCTTGCAACTCACAAGATTAGATATATCTTATAAGTAGGCGCTCGACAATACTGCATGATCGTTGCGCTCATTCAGGTTTGTCAGGTGCTGCGTTTATCGGTTCAAACCGGGGAACCGGTGGCGGCTAACCGATCCGAAGCGATGGAGGAGAAAATGTCACTAATTAGATGGGACCCCATGCGGGAAATGGATGAAGTTTTGGGACATTACAACAGGGCAATTGGCGTACCGAACATTATGGATATGGAATTTCTCCCCAAGGGAGATTGGACACCACGCGTCGACATTGCCGAATCGGGCAAATCTTTCATTATCAAAATGGACGTTCCAGAGGTCGATAAGAAGGACGTCAAGATCTCGGTAAAGAACGGTGTCCTCTCGATCAAGGGCGAACGTCTACTGGAGAAGGATGAGAGCGGTAAGAAGTTCCATCGTGTTGAGAGGTATCATGGGACTTTCTGCAGATCTTTTACCTTGCCAGAGAATGTAGACATCGGGAATGTGGACGCCACTTTCAAAAATGGTCTCTTGACCGTTGAAGTGCCTAAACTAGAAAAAACGGAGAGTCCACAAGTCGAGGTGGAAATCCACTGATGTCCACTATCATAAACATGTACTAAGGAGAGGAGACATCCTCTCCTTTTCTTTTGTCTATAAAAGGATCTCTTATAAATCACGACTGACGAGACGAAATCGGGCGTGTTATTGATAGAGGTATTTGAGAGACAGATTAATCACATGATTATGGTCACCTGGTAACGGGTGGCCTTATTTGTAATGCAGGAAATATGAGACGTTGATATTTTGACAAAATGATGAGGTTTGTCATCATGATCTTATGAGATGTCATTCGATCGTAAATGGGAAGACCGGCTAGCTCAAAAGCCTCAAGCTAAATCTTCGGAAAAGGACTGTATCATGAGAATCACCTTCCATGGCGCCGCCCGTACCGTTACAGGCTCACAGCACCTGATTGAAGTGAATGACAAAACCATCATGTTGGACTGTGGTCTATTTCAGGGAAAGCGAAAGGAAGCCTTCGAGCGCAACCACACTGAATTTTGTTCGGGCGAGAGCGTCGATTGTCTGGTGCTTTCCCATGCCCACATTGATCACTCAGGGCGCATCCCTCGGCTGGTCCAGGATGGTTTCAGCGGTGACATTTTCTGCACCTCGGCCACCCGCGACTTGTGTGCCGTTATGCTCATGGATAGCGCCTTTATTCAGGAAAATGATGTGGAGTTCGTCAACCGCCGGAGGAAGAAGAAAGGTCAGCGCCCTTTCGAGCCTCTCTATAGAAAGGCCGATGTGGGTAAGGCGATGGAGCAATTCGTCGGCTTAAACTACAATCGTCGCCACCAGCTCTTTCCCGGCATCCATCTCACCTTGATCGATGCCGGGCACATGCTTGGCAGCGCCCACGTCATCCTTGACATCGACGATCAGGTGACTGGCCAGAACCGCCGTCTGATCTTCAGCGGAGATATCGGCCGACCGGATATCCCCATCATCCGTGACCCCGTGCCAATCAGCGACGGTGGCGATATTCTGATCATGGAGAGCACCTACGGCAACCGACATCACCCGGCCTATCCGGAGTCAGAGAAGGAATTGGAGCGCATTGTCAACGAAACCGCCAGTCGCGGCGGAATGCTGCTGATCCCAGCCTTTGCCGTTGGTCGGACCCAGCAGCTCGTTTATGCTTTTCACCGCTTACACAGCATTGGAGCCATCCCCGATCTCCCCATCTTCGTTGATAGCCCGCTGGCCACCCGCACCACCGAAATCTTCCGGCTGCATCCGGAGGTCTATGATGCCGAAATCCGCGAGTTCCTGCTGACAGACGATGATAACAACCCCTTTGGTTTCGGTCGTCTCCAGTACACCCAGACCGTGGAGCAATCGAAGGCGCTCAACAGCTTAAGGTTCCCGGCGATCATCATCAGTTGCAGCGGCATGCTTGAGGGCGGTCGTATCCTCCATCACCTGCGAAACCGCATAGGAGATCCGCGCAACACAATTCTCTTCACCGGTTGGCAGGCGCCCAACACCTTGGGCCGTCATATCGTGGAGAAGGAGAAGACCGTTTGCATCTACGGTGAAGAATATCAGGTACGTGCCAAACTAGAGATTCTGACTGGCTTTTCCGGGCACGCTGACCGGGATGGTCTGATCAATTTTGTGCGGGCCATGCGGTGCAAACCGCAGCATACCTTCATCGTTCATGGCGAAGAGGAATCCTCCGAGAGCTTGGCTAACGCCTTGCGCAATGAACTTGATCTCGAAAATGTGGTTATTCCAGAACCCTTACAAACTTTCGATGTGTTATTAAAACCGGCATGAGCTACATTTGGGGTTCTATAGCCTGTAGGGTTTGTTGGGAAGGCACATATAAAGCAAACCAGAAATTATAAGGTTGGGAGATGACGAGCTACTGATGTCGGATTGAATCGCCTCTGATTTCGTAGATACTCCAAATTTAAATAGGGGTCTCAAAAGTCACGACTTGTGAGAGGAAAAACGACTTATTTTTGATAGAGACATTTGAGAGACAGTTTAATCAACATGATTATGGCCACCTGATAACGGGTGGCCATTTATTATTTGTCAGGGTCAGTAAGAATTATGCGTTTTGGTGAATCTGGAATCATCAAAACAATATGAGAGGATAAATAGTAACTTGGTGGGCTGTATTCTAACCGGCCAGAAACCTATAACCATACCCGTATACGGAGATTCAAAAAACTACCTGTTTTTTATGTGCTTGTAGTGTGTTTTGACGACTAAGGATTTCGTGTCACTCCGCGAAATGACGAAATTAGAGACCTGCGAACCTTTATCGCCTTAGATAAGCCCTAGACATAAGCACAATGTAGTTCCAATGCTATGGATCATTCTTGTTATGAATTTGTTTGGTTGCATCATCATTGAGAAATATTGCAGATTTTTTTAGGTAAATTCCCACATAGAAAGACAATGTTCCTTTTTTGGATATTGTTTTGCATATGGCATCTTGGTTGTAAGTATAATTTTAGGAGATTAGGAAACTAATGGGGGGAACCTGAACGTGTGCAACCGTAAGAAGTCCTGTGCCTTTTACCTCACCTACAACGGTGAAAATGATACAGACAAAAAGTTCCAACTTCTCATTGATACCTACTGCAATGGTGATTTTAAAGAGGTTTGCCGACGGAAGATATACAAAGATGAAACGGGCTTTGCCCACATTGCTGAATTAGGTCCAAATGGGCACCATGTGAACAGCAACAAAAGACTTTACTAAAACCACCGACACTTCATAGATTGCGCCACCTAAAGCCCCGCCTTATCCTACTTGGATGGCAATGTTTCGTATCGAATAAAGCTTAAAAAGGATTGACTTTTGGTTGCAAGTTTCATCTTCTTAACCTGTCTCCAATGCCAGAAACAAATCAGGCAATTTACCAAAGACCTTGGCCGAATTGATGCTTGTGTCTGTCCCGACTGCGGGGAAAGAGTGGAAGCCAAAGAGAACCAAAGCAAGGCTGGTCATTAACCCTTCTGCATTTCCATCCTTAACAACAATATTATTCTTACAAGTCACGACTTCTGAGAAAAAAATCGGCTTCTTATTGATAGAGGTATTTAGGAAGACAAAACTATGGCCACTGGGATCATCTCCAGGTGGCTTTTCCTATATGTCAGGGTCAGTAAGAATTATGCGTTTCTGTAAGTTTGACCGCATCAAAACAATATGAGAGGATTCCTGAGAATTTTTAAGTGTGTCAGCACCGAGGTGAATAGGACGAAATATACAGATATGGACTTCAGGGTTGCTATAAACGTATTGCTTATCTTTTGCGGTGGATCGGTCACTTCAACTCACAATTAAAAGCAAGGAAAACTGACTTGAAATGTTTCAGCGACGGGGTATTTAGGACTCAAGAATTTGTGAGGGGAAATGTTGGATATTGAAGGTTTTGCTCTTGCTGGTTTTGTTTTTGTAGTCATTTGTGCTTCGGTCTGGGGCTATTTACATAGAGACATTCGTTGCCCAGAATGCGGCGAGAGAATGCCCCTAAATAAGAGCAAAAGATGGATATGTGAATCATGTAACCACCTTATCCTTAAAAAGTGTATATAACATCAAAAACGGGTGTGTCAGTAGCACTACTTGTGAGAGGGAAAACGGCTTCTTGTTGATAGAGACATTTAAGACGACAAAATGATGGCCACCAAGATCTATTCCGAGTGGCCATTTACTATTTGTCAGGACAAATGGAAATTTTTACTTGTCTGAATAGTTCGAGTTCAACACGGGGAGCCATGCTGGACTTGAAGAAACGAATAATTTTTCTAATAAGTCACCATCTATCAGACACGAAAGCCCTCGATCTCCCCCTGTGTCAGCATAGTTGTCGATAGGAAAGTGCCCTGGACCAGAATAAGACCGGATGACAAAAAGAAAGAGCGACCCCGGGAAGATTGCTTGAAACAGATGCAATGCCTTATTGACATGACACAGGAATGTATTTTAGTGATGAATGACAAAACAGTCATAACTGCATACAAAAGGCGTTAAAAACGGAGGTCGGCAAAGATGGCTCTTTATAATGACGAGGTTGAAAAATTAAGAAGCCTATTTGAAAAGTTAGAGAGGGCAGAGGTTCTTGAAGAAAAAGCGAAATATTACAATGCTGCAATGAGTGAGGCTAAGGTTGCTCTCGAAGATAATGAAGATAGTCAATGCGAGAAAGTCATCACTAACTTGATGACGACATACCTCCGTAAACTATTTAGATACTTCCTAACGTCAGGCAAAAAAGCGCCTATTGATATGTGGATATTGTTGATACTCTCTAATTCAGAGCCCGTACTGCTCGAAAAACTCAAGAAAGAAAACCCTAATCTAGCAGAAAAGTATGATGAGTTTTTTACGCTTGCTGCGAACAATAAATGGATAATGAACAGATTGATTTCACAGATAAAAGGGTAAAGTGAAACACACTTCGCGATTGACTGAGAAAGATTCCAACTATCTTTAACAATTATCTCTTGATAAGGTCCTTTTTTTGAACATAGAACAAGGAAAAAAGTTATCGATCGACGATCGAATGCCCCCTTCTTGAACGCCCCAGAGATGCTCCGGAGACAAAACTCCTTCCCGGAACATTCAAACACTACATTCCTTGAACTACCAAACTGTCACTTTGAAGAAGTCTTGGACCAGAATATGACCGGAGGACAAAAAAAGAAGAGTGACCCCGGGAAGGTTGCTCCTTGTAAATACTGATCAGGATGACGGGACTAGAACCAGCGCCCCCTGCTCCCGAAGCAGGTGGCTTCTTTTTGTCGGTTCACTGATGTTTCCCTTTCCACGTTTGACTTTATTGTCATGTTATTTGTGCGCGACGTGTGCCTATTAAATCCAAGTAAATTTCGCATAATTGATCGCTATCTTTGTTCATTAAATATTGTTGCTCAGCATCAATACAACACATAGTCCAGTTCGAAATGGAACGTTGCATTGCTATGTCCCCTAATATATCTTGTGTCACTGTCTTAACTCCTTTTCTCCGTAATTTCCTAAGCATTAAACAAACTAGGCTCACATCACTTTTCTTAAATTAAGGACGCCTCGATACACCGTGCAAACTGATCCATACGCGCCTTAGTGGAGTGAATTGGAACTCCTGTCAAGTCGGATAATATCTCACGCTCTTCATGATTAAGCAGGCTAGACAATGCGACCGTTGGGATCTGATCCTTAAGGTCAATCCCTGCAAGCTGTATTGACACCCAACTTTTGCCAAGTTCTGGTGTCTCCAGGTCTACGATCACCAGGTCTGGTTTTTTCTCCTTAATGCTTTTGTGAGGGTTAGAACCACTTGGTCATTGAAACCGCCGTGCGTCAGTGGCAGGGTTTCTAAGAATTACCTAGATAAACCGATTTTGGCTCTCATGAACTGCTGGCACAACTTTCGAGACACCCTTAGAATTGACCGTTTGCAATAATTCCGATACATTGTCGAGTGTGTCAATTGCTTGGTGAATAAGAATTAGGGGGATTGTCGAACGATGACAACAAGCCATCCTAAGAATAGCGGGTAGTTTGTTGCGCTTAGTCGCTTGGGGGAGAGATTCATGTTTAGTGGAGAGCAGGCCATTTCCAAAAATAATCAGACTTCTTCTCTGACGTATAATTCTGCCCAGTTTCTATCCAACCCGTTTAAAAACTCTTTTTCTCGTCAAGAGTATATCTCTTCTGTTGTTGAAAACTTATCCCTTTGGACTGGATGCCAATGTGTTGGTATTCGTATCCTTGAGCCTCGGGGAACCATGCCTTATGAAGCTTACGTAGGCTTCACAAATGAATTCTGGGAATCGGAAAACTGTCTTTCATTCATCGAACATGAATGCGCTTGCACTAGAATTGTCACAGGGCAGTCAGACACCTTGGATCAGCCTCTCCTAACATCCAGCGGTTCTATTTATACGGATGATTTGCAAGGATTTGCCCAAAAGGTTCCCGAGCAGTTTTTGCATCGCTATCGCGGGAAATGCATTGGAAGCGATTTCGCTACACTTTCTGTTATCCCGATTCGCTATCAGGCCGAAACGGTGGGCTTGTTACATATAGCAGACCAAAGAAGCGACCTACTGTCGACAGAAGATGTTTTGCTGCTCGAATCATTGTCCAATGCGATTGGAGAGGTTATACACAAGTTTAACGTCAATGAGGCCCTGCAACAAAGAGAGGCCGAACTGAAGTCCCTTGAGAACAGTCTCCAGCAAGCTCGTAAAATGGAGACTATTGGCACAATGGCTAGTGGTATCGCTCATGATTTTAACAATCTGCTATCTGTTATTGCAGGTCACCTAGATATTATTGCAAGCACCCCTACCGCAAATGAAAATCCATTCGAGGAGAGTCTTGAACACATAAGATCTGCAACTGTGCAGGCGGCAAATCTCACACGGCAGCTCCTTGCTTTCAGCCGAAGAGAAGACAGTGAACTTGAGCCTTACGCTATTTCAGACATCGTTGTTGAGGCCTTGCGGCTGCTGCGCCCTGTCATCCCCTCGTCCACGAAGCTAGTTAAACAGATTGCTGCAAAGTCTATTGTCAATGTGGATGTTTCCCAATTGCATCAGATCATGGCCAACCTTTTTGCCAATGCAGTCTATGCCATGGACGGAAAAGGTGAGTTAAAGGTCACCCTGAAAGAAACGGAACTAACCCAGCAGGATCTGCTCGTTAAGAGAGGTCAAAACGCGGGCAGGTATGCTGTCTTATCAGTGAGTGATACGGGGTGCGGCATAGCGGTCGATACAATCACTAAGATATTTGACGCCTTCTTTACAACGAAACCTGTTGGCGTCGGGATCGGTCTGGGGCTGTCGATGACTCAAGGTATCGTTGAGCGACACAATGGTTTTATTTCTGTTGAAAGCACGGTAAACGAGGGGACCACATTTGAGCTCTATTTTCCTGTTATGGGCAATAACTCACGCCGTTGATGAATGTCTCACTCAGCACGACTTGTAAGACGAAAAACGGCTTCTTGTTGATAGAGACATTTAGTAAGACAAAGCTATGGCCACCTGGTAACGGGTGGCTCTTTTTATTCATGGTGCGCTTTTGCACAGTTCGGTTACGTGAGGTATCGATTCAAAGTTTACGGGACACCACGTATATTTTTATTGAAGGTTTCGATAAATTAACAAACATCGAAGACTTGCTGTGGCAGGCGGGTCTGAGACAATCTTCTTCAAAACCTCCTAAAAATAGAAATCTTGCCCCACAGCTTCTACCTCCAGAACTGTGGGGTTCTTTTTTAAAATAGTTTTGAGGCTTTTGCCTTTCTCCTTAGTGGTGGTTAGAAGATGAATGAAAAAATAGAAATTACTCTACTGATTTTTCTGTATGTCTCTATCATTATTGCAGGCATTAAACTTCTCATGTTTATGTTCAAGAATAATGAGGATTGAATCACCGCATAAGTCACTATCTATAGAATACGCAAGCCCTCGATCTTCAGACC
>JAAXQF010000148.1 GCA_012974435.1 Desulfuromonadales bacterium
AGTCATAGAGGTCCTAAAGGGCCTCGGGGCTAACGGGGGATGCGTAGACTACCAAAGATTTATTCCAATAATATTTGCCACCAGAATGAATCGAGTAAAGCATGCCCAGCGCAGCGACAAGTGTATGAGTCAAGGACATAGGTAACTATGTCTATAAACCGTACCCAAGCTTTCTTTTGCTTCATTTTCTTTGTCGCCACAAAGAAAATGAAGTTGCCGTCGGGCAACCCCGACGGTTTTGCTTTTATCCTTAAATTGCAAAGCCCAAATAAAGAGCAATAGATTAACGATCTGTTACCCTCAGACTACGAAGATTTAAATCTCAGAACAGGACATCAGGTGGGGTTTGTCCGTGATCTGAGGGACGCTCCCCTTTGGGACTCGTCCCTATTTATTCAATTCCTCAACGATTTCTTCCATCATGCACCTGACGTTAATCGAGGTTTCGATAGCAATCGGACTTGAGATCATGTCCATTATCCTGACAGGATCTTTGACCATCACTCTGCAACCTCCGGAGTTAAGCTCGTAGATGATGATGTTGCAAGGCATGAGCAGGCCAATGTTGGGATCAGCCGTAAACAGTTGTTGAGCGAACTCTGGATTACAGGCGCCGATAATAATGTAGCGACCAAATTTATCGTGACCGCCACTCCCTACAATGTCATGCAGGTTGAGTCGTGTATAAATTTGAAAACCCTTCTCTTCCAGTAGCTGTTGTACTTTTTCTATAGCCTCGTCAAATCCGAAGTCGACATCACAACCGAATCCGTAACTGCAATCTGTGGACATAAGTTCCTCCGTTAATTGTTTTGCTTGAACCGCTTTCAACTGCAACTTGCGCGGACCCATTATCGCTCAAAAATTACCAACTTGCTAGCCTGTTCTCCCTCAAAATATGTGACTTAAGCTCAACGCTCCTATCTCCTTGGCCGTACAAGCTGAGTGTGGCACAATGAGATCAATAACGTGTTTCATGGAACAGGATCTGCGGGATGTCCCACTTTCACGAAAATTTAAGCGAGGCTGTTGTTGCGCTGCCTGCGGTTGCTTTGCGGCGTATGTGCAAACTCGTGCGCCTGCTCGATCGCCTGAGTCGTCATGCTGGCTATCGTTCCCTGGTTTATCAGGACCTCCCCGAAACTGCCCGTTTTGATCCGGGGCATTATGCCGTGATGATGTGTTACGACTTCCACCTGGCAGGGGACATGCCTCGCCTGATTGAGGTCAATACCAACGCCGGTGGCAGCCTGCTGGCTTACCTGTCTTATAACCCCTCCCTACCGATTCGACCTGAATCTCTTGCTCCGAAGATGAAAGCTCGTCTGTTAAGAACTTTCGCCGCTGAGATGCGTCAATTCTCAGGTGGCAGCAAGCCCAGGCCGGAGCGCATCGTCATCGTTGATGAGGAGCCGATTCAACAGCATCTCTATCCAGAGATGCAGGCTTTTGCAGATCTTTTCAAAGAGTGGGGGATCCCTTCCGAGGTCGCTGCGCCTGAACAGCTGGAAGCAAGCGAAGAAGGTGTTTGGCTGAATGGTCAACCGGTCGACCTGGTTTACAATCGCCACTGTGATTTCTACCTGGAGAGTGAGGCCATGTCCGGATTGCGAAAAGCTTACCTGGCTGGCAAGATCTGCCTTACTCCAAATCCTCACATGTATGGTCTGCTCGCCGACAAACGACGTATGGTGCTCTGGACTGATCCGGTCAAGAGAGCTCCCTACCTGCAGTCTGATCAGGATGCAGACATCCTCGACGCCATTCTGCCGACGTCAAACCTTCTTGCTGAACTTGATTTACAGGAGACCTGGTCGGTTCGCAAACAGCGTGTTTTCAAACCGGTTGACAGCTTTGGAAGTCGGGGTGTGTTGCTTGGCGGAAAAATCAGCCGTAAACGATTTGATGAGCTGCCTCTTGCGACCACTCTGGTTCAGGAACTCGTGCCTCCCTCTGTTACCGAAGTCCCCAACTTTGAGCCCATGAAGACTGATTTGCGACTATATGCCTACCGTGATCAGGTGCTCGGTGTGACTGCACGACTGTATCGTGGCCAGGTGACCAACATGCGCACGCCTGGTGGCGGGTTCGCTCGCGTTAAAGCTATTTGAATTCCCAGCGTCAGACGGATCCGCACTAATCCAGACCTTTGATTTTTTGATATTTCAAGCTACCCGCCACGCGCCACGTTATTTAAACATCCTCTTGAACAAACCTTTCTTCTGCTGTTCCTGTTGTTCTTGCAGGTTGCGCAGTCCTCTGCGGGCCATAGACAGGCGCGCATCAAGTTTGAGGGCCTTATTGAACTCGGATTCTGCCATCGATTCCTGCCCTGCCTCGAAAAGCATCCAGCCTTTGTAAGCAAACGCCAGGGCGGTACGTTCCATGGTGATCGATTTGTTGAGCATCTGCTTGGCTTTATTGCGCATGGCCAGGCTGTCGGTGAATTTGGGGTTGCGGTAGATGGCCCAGGCCAGGTTGGCCAGGTAGTCGCCATTGTCGGGGTCTGCATTCACCGCTTCCTGAAGTGCTCTTTCGGCATTGTCCCACTCTTCCATTTCCAGGAACACTTTGCCTGACTCTGCCTGCACCTGGGCTTGAAAACGATCATCCCCCTTATGGCCAAGGCCGATCTTGTCGGCGCCGAGCATCTCATCGTAACGCTCTTTTTTGACGACGTCGGTGAGGGTGTCGTAGGCCGTGGCAACTTTTGACAAGATCTCCTCGACCAGCACGGCTTCTTCACCACCGAGCTGCATGAGAACTTCAGGTCCGAACTTGCTCGTAATCGCGAAGTAGCGTTCTTTCAAAAGGGCTATGGAGAATTTCCCCTGTTTGATGCCAAAGACTTCGTAGTGGTTTTTGTCTTCCAGGCTTTTAGCGATCAGACGGACTTCCTGGGGCAGGTCGTCTTCCTCTGGCTTAGCTTTCGTTGCTGCCTGGTTTTGTACCGAGTTAGCCCCAGGCCCTGAGGCAGAAAGGTCTTCAGCGGCACTCTCATCAACCAAGTCGGAGAAGCTTTCGAGGGTTTCCTCTTCAGGAATCTCCATCTCCTCTTCTACCGCGTTGAAAAGCGCTCGTAGTGGCAAGTCTTCGGCTTGCGCAGAAGGGGTCGGGACGGTGGCAAAGCGTGCCATATTCAGGTTGGTCAAGGTCAGCAGCAGTGGACCGCAGTCCGGCTCTTCAGCGACCATTTCGGCGAGTTTTCGTTGGCCGTCCAGACCGTGTAAAAAGCGTTTTTCCGCCTCATTCAGACGCAGGAAGTTGATGTGACGATAATAATTTTGATCCAGCAGGAGGTACTTGTCTTTGAAGGTCTGTTGCATCTGCACTGCGGTTTGGCCGGCGTGCTTGTGGAACCCTTCATAGAACAGCTGTGGCACGTTGAGGGTGATCAGCTGCAAAAGCTCCGGGGCCGGAATGGTTTTCCACGCCGCATGTGATTGCTTGCTGCTGAACGCGGAGATGAGCTCCTGGTTCAGGTAATCCATCTCGGCTTGTAAAAGGTCGTTGTATTGCAGACAACCGAGTTGCACCAGGATGTCGTGTCGGTAAGCCGCAGTGGTTGTGAAGTAGTTGTATTCATCATCGGAAATCTGACCACGACTACGGAGAAAATCACCAAAGTCTCGATGATTGTAAGCAGGACGTAGTGCGACCGGAGCGCCGTTGATAAAGGTCAGCATGCGTATGGTCTCCGGATACTTCAAAGTCAATAGACCGGAAAAACGCTTTAAGAATGCTGTCCGCAAGTGTTGTGCGAAAGGACGTGCTGCAGCGACTGGTGCCGTTGTGATTGAGGAGGTCGGGTTGATTGCTTGCTGGATCGCTGTCATGAGGTCGGCAGCCTTAAGCGGTTTCTCCAGATAGTGATGAATGCCGAGAGTCTTGGCGGCATTTTGGAATTTTTCACCCTTGTAATAGCCGGTTATCACAACCACAGGCAGTTTACTGGTGCGCGGGCTTTGGCGCAACTTTTTAACCAGTTCAATTCCGTGCAGGCCGGGCAGTTTGAGCTCGATCAGCAACAGATCATGAGGCTCAGCGGCAATAGCACGCAGAGCTGCGATGCCGTCGCTCTCATGCAGCACGCAGAGCTGCGATGCCATCGCTCTCATGCTGGACATCAAAGCCCTGTTGCTTGAGACGAACGGAAATCGCTGCAGCCAGTTGCTGATTTTCTTCAGCCAGCAGGATGCGCATGGCCATAACTCTTGCCTTCCTGGTTGGTGTTTTCAGCGCCGCCGCAGTTGATAGCGGCGCACTGCGCGATTGTGTTCCTTCAGAGTGGCGTTGAACTCGTGGGTGCCGTCACCTCGTGCCACAAAGTAAATGTCCTTGCCCTCTGCAGGGTTTGCTGTTGCGTGCAGGGCAAATTCACCGGGGCTGGCGATAGGGCCCGGTGGCAGTCCACGCATACGGTAAGTATTGTACGGAGTCGGTGTGTTTAGATGCTTGCGTGTCAGGTTGCCGTCGAAGTCAGCGACGCCATAGATCACTGTCGGGTCTGCTTGCAGCGGTATGCCACGCTTGAGTCGATTATGGAACACTGAAGAGATCAGCGGCATCTCCATCAGGTTGCCGGCCTCTTTCTGGATAATCGATGCCAGTGTGATCAACTGGTGTCGATCAAGTTTCAACGTGGCAGCGCTTTCCAAAAGCTCTTTAGTGATCTCTGAATCGAGCTGTTCCACCATGGCGCTCAAGAGCTGCCGCGGTGTTGTCGATGAGGTGTAGGTGTAGGTCTCAGGGAAAAGGTATCCTTCGAGTGAGGTCGCCTCTACTCCAAGTCCTTTGATAAAAGCTTCGTCTTTACAGAGAGAGCGAAAGTCCTTAGCAGAACCAACACCTGTTTTTTCGAGGCGGTCAGCAATCTCCTGCAGGTTAAAGCCTTCCGGGATCGTGACCTGGAACTTGCGGATGTCACCGGCGACCAAACGGGCAAGGATCTGGTCTGGCGTTGCTGACGTTTTAAACAGATACTCACCGGCGTGTACCTGCGCAGTGGCTTTGCGCCAACGGGCCAACAGGGTGAAACGACGCACATCGCTGACAACACCTGCAGTCTGCAGTTGTACGGCAATACGAGCAAAGGAGCTGCCTTGTCTGATCTCAATAGTTTGGGGTTGTGATGGGATGACAGGGGTTGTAACGAAACTTTGTAACCAGAGTCCGACGCACAGCAAGGGGAAGCCGATCAGTATGAAGATGATCAGGGTTAGGTTCCGGGTGCGTGAGTTCATGCAAGGGTACTCCAATAAAAATCAGTTGTTTGATATCGAAACATTGTTGGAGTCTTCTCAGGAAAAGTCAAGATTTCAGGGAGGTCAGGCTTTGAATCGATTTTCTGTACCATCAAGTAAACGCTGAATATTGCTGTGGTGGCGCCAGGTAACCAGCAAGGCGATAAAGAGAGTGGCCAGAAAAATTGGTTGAGGGTGATTGAAAAGCAATATCAGTAGCGGGGCGGAAAGGGCCGCCAGCACGGAACCAAGGGAAATGTAGCGGGTTATCACCACGGTCAGGACAAAGACGATCAAGGCGACGAGCACTGCTTTTGGTGAAATCACCAGGAAGATGCCGAGGGCTGTGGCCACACCTTTACCACCTTCAAATTTGAGATAGATCGGGTAACAGTGGCCCATAATTGCAACGGCGCTGGCTATCCCGAGTTGTGTCGGCGTTGGTGCCAACCAGGTTTTGATCGCGAGAAGCGGCAAAAAGCTCTTCATGGTGTCGCCGAGCAGTGTCAGAACACCGGCCAGTTTGCCGGCAACCCGGTAGACGTTGGTTGCGCCGATATTGCCGCTGCCTTTTTGGCGAACGTCTTCACTACCCATCAGGCGAGCAAGGACAACCCCGGTTGGAATGGCGGCGATCAGGTAGACAGCGATCAGAATTAAGATGAAAAGCGTGTTGTTCATAAGGGCCTCAAAAGAGGGGTCGGAAGCGACAGTGTTTTGCTGTATGTCGACAAGGCGGAACGACTCAAGACTGATTCATCTTCAGGTGTTAATCAGTAGAAGGTTTTTAGCATGAAAGGCTTAAAATCACAAGTTAATCAAGGACGCGGAGTTCTCGAAGGGTGTCTTCAAACCCGGTTTTCACGAAGCTCTGCCAGAGGGTAAAAGGTGCCACGCCAGGTGATGCCGCCTTTAACCAGGTTGCAGGTTACGCTACGAATGATGATGAAGGTGAAGAGTCCCGCCGTGAGTGGAAAGCCCAGTGCGAACCAGGGGCTGAAGCCATGAAAACGGGCAAAAGAGCGAAGAAGGGCCAGAGAATGGCGACAACGTTGAAGACAACCCCGGAGATGGCGAACCAGAGGCGGTAGTCAGTGCCGGCGAACACATTTTTTTCGAGGCCCAGAACCAGCTCGCGGATGCTGGCGTACCATTCGACCGAGATCAAACCTGCACCGTAGATCAGTTGCTGGTGGCAACCCTGCTGCTTGAGAATCTTACCTAATTTAAGGTCATCGTCAGGGCGTAAGGCGATGGTTTTGTGGCCTCCTGACTGCAGGTAATTTTCTGCCTTGACCAGGTTGAAGGCACCGATACCGATGTGACAAGCACTCTTGGGGTCAGGTGCTTTCCAGGGTCGGGTGAAGATGCCGAAAAAGAACCCGAAGGTAACGCCGAACATGTTGAGAAAAAGACTCGGCATCCTCGCTTCAGGTGTCGCGGCCAGGTGGTCGAGTTGTTCCGTCTGGAAGTAGTTTACTGCACGGAGCAGGGTGTCCGGTACCATCACCACGTCGGCATCGGTAAAGAGCAGCAACTCACCGGTTGCTTTCAAGCTGCCCTGCCAGAGCGCATGGTTCTTTCCCAGCCAACCCTTAGGCAGCTCTCGAAGATGAAGAATCTCGAGGCGAGGGTCGCCTGTCTTCATCTCATCGAGGATGTCGCCGGTCGAGTCTTCGGAACGATCGTTTATAACCATCAGCTGCAGATGAGGATAGTCGAGGTCCAGCAGCGATTGTAATGCAGCGCGGATATTCCGTTCTTCGTTACGCGCCGCGACGACGATGGAAACGGACGGAAGTAAATTCTCCGTGCTCGGATTGACGTCTCTCAGGAAACGGATTTTCCGACTCCCGATGGTAACCTCTAGTCCGACAATAACGTAGATGGACAGTATGATGATTCCCAGCCAGAACATGAGGCTCAAATCCTTAATGAAACATGGAAACGCGAAACTACATAGTTTGCATTTGTCTGGTTACCCGCTTGACTCAAGTTAGGCACTGATCGTGTCATTCCCTTTTCTCGCCATAGACAAACACGGACAAAATCAAAACCGGCCTCACGCAGAGGCGCAGAGAGCGCAGAGAAAGACTGCTCATGGGAAAGTTTTGTCGTTTATTTGTTCACCAAACCTCTCCGCAAGGCGTGTTGTGCGATAGCTGAATATCGTTTCCAGCATGTTCTTAATCCAGAGCCTGTGGACAAGAAGACCTAAAGCTCCGAAGGGGAGCTGATAGCAGACCCGGTCAACCATTCTGGTTCTTTTGTCAAAAGCTTCAATCCGGTGTTGATGATACCAGAGTTTGTAGGGGCCCACTCTCTGTTCATCGACAAAGAAGCTTCCTGCTTCAATGTGTTTGATTTCTGTCAGCCAGCGGCGTTTGCCGAAGAGGGGGATCTGGATTTCGTAGAGAATCGTCAGCCCATTGTACATTTTGTCGGGAACTTCGGACAGAAGCTGAAAGTGCAGCTCTGGAGGTGTAAGATCATTCAGATTCATCGGTGTGGAGAGAAACTCCCAGAGCGTGTTTGGATCAGTATCGAGGATGATTTCGCGTTCAAGGATGTGCATTGCACTTATTCCTCTTGTTTGACCAGAATCAGCTCACTGGTGTTGAAGCCAAGGGTTTTTGCCTTATCGATAAGAGCCGCTGTAATGCTCGCGTCGAGTTTTTTTGTCCGGGCCAGGATCCACAGGTACTTTATATTGGGGCCGCAAATCAAGGCATAGCTGTAGTTTGCATGGTCAAGTTCGATCACGTTGTAGCCGCCGTAGAAGGGCCAGAAAAAAGTGACCTTGAGGCGTGCGACATCTGGTTCACCGATGAAGTAGGCGCGTCCTTTGGCCTCTTTCCACTTATTTGCCTGGCTGTTGAATCCGCGATTAATAACATCAACGCCGCCGTCGGAACGTTTACTGTAGGTCGCAGACACCTGACTGAGCCCCCGCTCAAAGCGATGATCAAGTCGGGCGATCTCATGCCAGGTGCCGAGGTAGCGATCAAGATCAAAATTATCAACCGGCAGGATTCCCTGTGGGGTGGCAGTACATCCAGCCAATAAAAAGGTGCCAAAAAGGAGTGCTATGGATTTCATTCGGTGTGCTCCAAGGACTCAAGGTTATCTGTTGTCAGTATGTTAATGAGAAGTCTGACCCCAATTGTCTCAGAATCAAATCACAAATCAAGCATCAACGATCGATAGGCCCCTTTCTTCTCGATGATTTGCTGGTAACCTTTGCGTGTAGCCAGCTTCTCAAAAGGAGTTCTTATGTCGGATGAAAAAATTCGTTTGGGAGTCAGTTCCTGCCTGCTCGGTGAAAAGGTTCGTTTCGATGGAGGGCACAAACTCGACCGGTTCCTGACCGAGACACTCAGTCGATTCGTCGAGTTCGTCCCTGTCTGTCCGGCGGTTGAGATGGGATTGCCGACACCACGAGAGACACTACGTCTGGTCGGTGAACCTGAGTCGCAGCGTCTGGTTTTTTCCAAAAGTGGCGAAGACATCACCGACCGGATGGCAGCATGGGCAAACAAACGGGTCGCCGAACTCGAAAAAGAAGAGCTCTGCGGTTTTATCTTCAAGTCGAAATCACCCAGCAGCGGTATGGAACGCGTCAAGCTCTACGATCGCAACGGGGTCCCCAATAAACAAGGGGTCGGCCTCTTTGCCCGGGCGTTTATGGAACACTTTCCCCTGTTGCCCGTCGAAGAAGATGGCCGGTTGCACGACCCCGGTTTGCGCGATAATTTCATTGAAACCATCTTTACTCTCAAGCGTTGGCGCGAGGCTTTACAGAAAGGAGAGACTCGCGGTGTTCTGGTGGAGTTTCATACCCGGCATAAGCTGCTCCTGCTCTCCCATAGCACTGAAATTTATCGACAGATGGGAAAACTGGTTGCCGACGCCAAGGCCATGGAAGAGCAGATACTCTTCGATTGCTATCTGGCTTTGCTGACCAAGGGCCTCCGTTTGAAAACCACGGTCGCCAAACACGTTAATGTCCTGCAGCATGTGCTCGGATATTTCAAAAAACAGCTCAGCGCCGATGAAAAGCAGGAGATCTTAAGCGTCATCGATAGCTACCGAGCGCGACAAATCCCCCTGATCGTGCCAGTCACCCTGCTCAATCATTTTGTGCGTAAATATGATCAGGTCTATCTGCAACAGCAGGTTTATCTCAACCCGCATCCTTTGGAGTTGAAGTTGCGCAACCACGTTTAGCTGCAGCTTCGTCACCTGGCCATGGAGGCAGGGACAATTCTTTTTTTAACTTCAGAAGCGCCAGTTCTTTGGCTTTTGCTTCAACATCGATCGTGGCATCCAGACCATGCCACTCAGCCGGGAAATCGGCAATATCGATAAAGTCGGCATGGGGCCCCGGTTTACCGTTCCAGCCGTGCTTCGGAGATGAAATATGAAAATAGGGCTCGCGTCCGAGGCGTCGCCAGCTCCGCAGGCAGGCGTCGGTTGCTGCGGCGACGGTCAGTTCGTCAGGGTTGCAGCGGTGGTGATGGACATCATAGACCAAAGGAATGTCGAGCTGTTCGCAGACCGGTAAAAGATCTTCGACCGTGTAGCTGCGATCGTCGTTTTCCAGGGTCAATCGACTGCGGATCGGTTCCGGTAACGCAGAGATCTCCTTCACCAGTCGTGACAGGGCACTCTGCTTGTCACCGTAGACGCCGCCACCGTGGATATTGATCACATCGGCATCGATCAGTTCAGCCAGCATCACCTGGTAGTCGAGCTCCTTGAGAGAGGCCGCTGTGACTTCGGGCCGGGGGCTGGAGAGCAGGGTGAATTGGTCCGGATGGAAGCTGAACCGGAGCTGATGCTTTTCCTTGAGAGCTTTGACCGAGCGCAAGGTTGCCTTAATTTCGCGAGCGTCGGGTAGCTCTTCCAGATGGTAACCAACCTCGGGGTGGGTGTAGAGGGGGAGAAACGGCGAGGAAACCCGGAAAGAACCGAACCCCAAACGATACACCTCTTCAACGGCGGCAACCAACGAACGAGTATTATCAAGGCAGAGTTCGCTCAGCTTCACCAGTTGGGCCGGGCGATCAAGCGGCCTGACAAATTTGGCCGTTGCGCTTCTGAAGCGGATGGGCGCCTGATTGAACAGGCAACATAGACCTAGACGCAGCATGGAGAGTTTTCCGATCTGTTAAAGTCAGCGGCTTTGGCCGCTTTACGCTTTCTCGTATGATAAGCTGTTTACAAGTCTAACAAAACGCTGATTCCAATGTCAGGTTTCTTGACAATAATGTCTGTACTGACGAAACCGTCCAGGGAAAAATAATCATGCCTCAAGAGAGAGATACAAAACCCATTTTTGTGGCCGGAGCAACCGGGTATATCGGTGCTCGTCTTGTGCCCCTTCTGCTGGATGCCGGTTATCCTGTTCGAGCTCTCGCTCGTGCCCCGGAAAAACTCCAGAATCGTCCCTGGGCAGAGCACCCGAAGCTGGAAATCGTCAAAGGTGATGTTCTCGTCAAGTCCTCGCTGGAAAAAGCTCTTGCTGGCTGCCGCGTCGCCTACTATCTGGTCCATTCCATGACTCCGGGTGTCAGGGACTTTGCTTTCACTGACCGGCAGGCCGCTCGCAACATGGCGGAAGCCGCCGAAGCAGAAAAACTTGAACAGATCGTCTACTTG
>JAAXQF010000307.1 GCA_012974435.1 Desulfuromonadales bacterium
GTTCTTGTTACCGCTGTTTTTATGCTTCTGATCGGGATTCTCGGTTGGCGGAGATTGCAGGGTGTTCGACAACCCCTGGTTGAAAATGCACGTAATGGAAAGGGAGAGACAGTATGAGCTGGATAAAGGATATCGTCGACCCAAAGTCTCGTAAGTGGGAAGAGTTCTATCGCAACCGCAACCAATGCGACAAGGTGGTGCGCAGTACCCACGGCGTTAACTGCACCGGTAGCTGTTCGTGGAATGTTCACGTTAAGGACGGTATCGTTGGCTGGGAGCTGCAGGCGACCGACTACCCTGAATTAGAAGAAGGAATTCCACCTTACGAGCCGCGTGGCTGCCAACGTGGTATCTCCTTCTCCTGGTATCTGTATAGCCCGTTGCGCATCAAGTATCCCTACTTGCGCGGCGTGCTGACTGATCTTTGGCGAGAAGCCAAAGCTGTGCATGACGATCCGGTCGCGGCCTGGGCCTCGATCGTTGAAGATGAAGCGAAACGAAAGAGCTACCAACAGGCGCGTGGTAAAGGTGGTTTCCGACGCTCAAGTTGGGATGAGGTCGAAGAGATCATCGCGGCTTCATCGATTTATACCATTAAGAAATATGGAGCCGACCGTATGGTCGGGTTCTCGCCGATCCCGGCTATGTCGATGCTCAGCTTTGCTGGCGGCTCTCGTTTTATGCAGTTGATGGGCGGCGCCAACCTGAGTTTTTACGACTGGTACTGCGACTTACCGAATGCCTCTCCGGAGGTCTGGGGGGAGCAGACCGATGTCGCTGAAAGTGCCGACTGGTACAACAGCAAGTATATTGCTGTCATGGGTTCCAATCCGGATATGACCAGAACCCCGGATGCCCACTATCTGACTGAAGCCCGTCACAATGGAACCAAGGTTACGGTGCTTGCTCCCGATTTTAATATCACTTCAAAACATGCTGATTGGTGGATTCCTGCACACGCTGGACAAGACGGCGCATTCTGGATGGCCGTCAATCACGTCATCCTGAGCGAATTTCATCATAAGGCCAAAACTCCATATTTCATGGACTACCTGAAACGCTACACTGACACCCCATTCCTGGTTGAACTGCAGGAGAAAGACGGATTTTATAGCGCAGGACGGATGGCTACAGCTGGCAAGCTGGAGCGTTATAGCAAAGAAGAGAATGGCGGCTTCAAGTATCTGATCTGGGACGAAACTTCTCAGGACGCTCGTATGCCACTTGGGACTCTCGGTTTCCGCTGGCAGGAGAAAAAGGGCGAATGGAACTTGCAGATGAAGGATGGCCAGGATGGCTCTGAACTTGCGCCTGCACTCTCCCTGCTAGAGGGGAATAAAGATGTTCTGCAGGTTTCCTTTGATGATTTCGCCGATGGCGATTCCGTGCAGCGCGGCGTGCCGGTTCGTTACCTTGAGACTGCTGATGGTAAAGTCCCGGTCACCACTGTTTATGACTTGTTAATGGCTCAGTTTGGAGTCGATCGAAATCTTTCCGGTGATTACCCGCAAGACTATGATGCTGAAAACAGCGCTTACACCCCTGCCTGGCAGGAGAAGTTCACCGGTATCGATAGGGCCAACGTCATCCAGTTTGCCCGTGAATGGGCATCAACCGCTGAGCTGACTGAAGGAAAATGCTCGATCATCATCGGCGCCGGAATCAACCACTGGTACCACGCCAACCTGACCTACCGCTCCGGTATCGTTGCTTTGATGCTTTGTGGTTGTGTTGGCAAGAACGGTGGCGGCCTCAATCATTATGTTGGTCAGGAAAAGCTCGCTCCGGTAGCACCCTGGGCAACCATCATGGGTGCTCTCGACTGGGCGAAACCGCCCCGTTTTCAGAACGCCCCTTCCTATCATTATGTCCATACCGACCAATGGCGCTATGAGCGCACCTCGGACGAATGCAAAATCAATCCGGTCTCAGAGGACAACCACATCACTCAGGGGCACACGATGGATCACCAGGTCCGAGCGGTGCGCAACGGTTGGCTGCCTTTCTTCCCCCAATTTGATCGCAGTCCGATCGAAGCCGTCAAACAAGCCGAAGAAGCTGGTGCCAGCAGTAACCAGGAAATTGTTGACTGGACCGTCAAGCAGCTTGCCGAGAAGAAGATGAAGTTTGCCGTCGAGGACCCCGACGCGCCTGAGAACTGGCCGCGGCTCTGGATCATCTGGCGCGGCAACGCCCTGATGTCGAGCGCCAAGGGCCATGAATATTTCCTCAAACATTATCTCGGCACCCACACCAACACCATCGCCCCGGAAACGGCGGAGGAGTTCGTTAAGGACGTCAAGTGGCACAAGAAAGCTCCTGAGGGCAAGCTCGATCTTGTGGTCGATATTAACTTCCGCATGGACACCTCGGCCCTTTACTCGGACATCGTCTTGCCGACCGCAACCTGGTACGAAAAGGATGATCTCAATACCACCGACATGCACTCCTTCATCCATCCTTTGCAAGAGGCTGTACCGCCCTGCTGGGAGTCGAAGAGTGACTGGGATATTTTCAAGGGCTTGGCCAAAAAAGTGAGTGAAATGGCAGAGACTCATCTGCCGGAGCCGGTCCGCGAAATTGTTACCGTCCCGCTTCAGCACGATACTCCGGCCGAGATGGCTCAACCGGAAATCAAGGATTGGAGTAAGGGCGAATGCGAACCGATTCCAGGTAAGACCATGCCCGGCATGGTGGTTGTTGAACGCAACTATGTCGATCTGTACAAGAGATTCATCTCCTATGGACCCGAGGTTCGCAAAAACGGTATTGGAGCTCATGGCCTCAACTTCGCAGTCGATGATTTCTATGATGAACTGAAACAGACGTCGCCGACGGAGACGTGGGGTGGTGAAGAATATCCTTCGCTGGCGGAAGCCAAAGATGCTGCCAACGTCATCCTGACCCTGGCTCCTGAGACCAACGGTGAGATTGCCTATCGTGCTTTCGAGGCTGAAGAGAAGAAGGTCGGCTTGCCGCTGACCGATCTGGCCGTCAATAATCGTGGAGTCCGCACGACTTTTGCCGACCTCGCCGCACAACCACGACGACTGCTGAACAGCCCGATCTGGAGTGGCCTGACCGACAATGGCAGAGCTTACTCCGCTTACAGTCTCAATGTTGAAAAACTGGTCCCCTGGCGCACCCTGACCGGTCGTCAGCATTTCTACCTCGATCATCAAGGCTATATCGCTGCCGGTGAACATCTGCCGACCTATAAACCGAAACCGGACCACTCAACGTTGCAGGACTTTCTGGCAACCGAGAGCGATGAAAAGAGCATCATGCTCAATTACCTGACACCGCATGGCAAGTGGAGCATCCACAGCACCTACGGCGACAATCATCGCATGCTGACTCTTTCACGTGGTTGTCATCCGTTCTGGCTCAATGTCCAGGATGCAGAGCAAATCGGTGTTGTTGATAACGACTGGGTCGAAGTCTACAACGATCACGGCGTTGTCGTCACCAGAGCCGTTGTCAGCTCACGACTGCCGCGCGGCATCTCTTTCCTCTATCACTCTCCGGAGCGGACCGTCGGCGTGCCGAAGTCACCGCTGCGAGGTAATAAACGGGCGGGCGGGCACAACAGCCTGAATCGGATCCGGCTCAAGCCGAACCTGATGCTGGGTGGTTACGGTCAGTTCACTTATGGCTGGAACTATTGGGGGCCGACCGGTGCCAACCGCGACACCTACATCATGGTGCGAAAACTCAAAGGGGAGCCGAACTGGTAAAGGAGCTATGACTATGAATATACGCGCACAGGTGTCCTCGGTTTTCCATCTCGACAAGTGTATCGGTTGCCATACCTGCAGCATTGCCTGCAAGAACCTCTGGACCGACCGCAAGGGCTCCGAGTACATGTGGTGGAACAATGTGGAAACCAAACCCGGTACCGGCTATCCGACCAAATGGGAAGACCAGGAACAGTACAAGGGTGGTTGGGAAATGCAGGGGGATACTTTACAACTGAAGGGTGGTGGCCGCGGCAGCACGCTGGGGAAGATTTTCCACAACCCGAACCTGCCGACCATGGACGACTATTATGAACCCTTTACCTTTCGCTATGATGATTTGACTAACGCTCCGGCCGGTAAAGATCAGCCGACAGCACGTCCGGTCTCCATGGTTACCGGTAAGCCGATGAAGATTGAGGCCGGTCCCAACTGGGATGATGATCTCTCCGGCTCAAATATCTATGCTGCCAACGATCCCGGTGTGGTGAAGCTCACCGAGGAAGAACAGCGCCAACTCTTTGCGATCGAGAAGATGGTGTTCTTTCACATGCCGCGCATCTGCAACCACTGCCTGAATGCCGGTTGTGTCGCCAGTTGTCCTTCCGGGGCCATCTACAAACGCGGCGAGGACGGTATCGTCCTGATCAACCAGGACAAGTGCCGTGGCTGGAGAATGTGTGTTTCCGCCTGCCCATATAAGAAAACCTACTATGGTTGGACCACTGGCAAGTCAGAAAAATGCATCCTCTGCTACCCGCGTCAGGAGGCCGGTGAGGCGCCGGCTTGTTTCCATTCCTGTGTCGGTCGAATTCGCTACCTGGGAGTTCTTCTCTACGATGCCGATCGTATTGAAGAGGTTGCCAAGCAAGAAGATAAAGACCTGGCGGCCGCCCAGAGAGATATGATCCTCGATCCATTCGATCCCCAGGTTATTGCGGATGCTAAAAAATCAGGTGTGCCTGAACAAGTCCTCAAAGCCGCCCAGAAATCACCAGTGTACAAATTCGTTAAAGAGTGGGGTATTGCCTTACCGCTTCATCCTGAATTCCGCACCCTGCCGATGCTCTTCTATGTGCCGCCATTGCTGCCGGT
>JAAXQF010000207.1 GCA_012974435.1 Desulfuromonadales bacterium
CAACAGTGTCATTCACAAGTCCAGCAACCAAAGGAGCAGGGCTTGTCATGGGAGATGTCCCAACATTACAACATTATGGCTTTTGGGGATCTTATGAAATTACAGTTGGTTTCTTTGTTATTTGCTTGCCTCGCCCTTACCCTTGCAAACCCTGTCTTGTCGGCGGAGGAGACCAACTTCACAGAGTTTGATGAAATTACCGTCACCGCGACCCGCAGCGAAAGGAGCATCCTGAATGTTCCCGCTGCAGTCAGCGTTGTCACGGAGGAACGGCTTAAGGACCTGCCCCTGCTCGGACCAAAAGAAGCGCTCTCCGGACTGGCCGGTGTGCAGTCGGAAACTAAAAATGGTGGCTACGATGCCCGGCTGATCATACGCGGCTCCGGGCTCAAGGCTCGGTATGGGGTCAGAGAGATCATGATCCTGCTCGATGGCGTGCCGATAACGGATCCGGACGGCATGTCCAGGCTCGACTTCGTCGATACCCAACTGATCAAACAGATAGACGTGGTCCGCGGGCCGAATTCGACCCTCTACGGTGCCAACGCTGTCGGTGGTGTCATCAACTTCATAACCCGTGATCCCTTTGAAGAATACAAATCAGTGACTGCCGGATTCGGTAGCGACAACACTCAATTATACAGCCTTGTGTATGGGACCGGCATTGACAACACCTATATCTCTGCGAGCGGAACATATAAGCAGACCGACGGTTGGCGTGATTGGAATGATTTCCGGAGCACCCAGGGGAGCGTGAAAGCCGGACACCTGTTGTCGGACGGCAGCGTCCTGACCGGAATGTTCAGCTACACTGATGCCGACCTTCAACTGCCCGGCGCCCTAACAGAGCAAGAATATGATGATGACCCGTCTCAATTGACTAGCGAACCCTTCCGCAACAACAGCCGTGACAGCAAGGTGTATTCAACCAGCTTGCGCTGGGAAAAGGAGCTGGGTGACTGGAGCTTCAAGCCACTTTTATACTTGAACGACTGGCATCATGACCACCCGGTGCCAGGCACCATCAACGACGGTGGGGCGACGGTTTTTGGTACTGACCTCCAGGCTAACTACGCCCATGAACTGTTTGGCAAAAACGCTGAGTTGACGACCGGCATCTCCGGACAATGGGATGATGGCGACAATAAAAAGTATACCTACAGCGATGTTGTCCTGACCCAGAGAGGTGCAATCGCCTACACCCTTTCTGATGCTAAGGGCGATCTGGCCGAACGAAGCGATGATCGCATCTACAAGTGTGGAACGTATCTTGAGGAATCACTTAAGCTGCACCCGCGCTGGACCGTCGATATGGGGATCCGTTACGACTATATTGATTTTGATCTCGACTCGACGGTGTATCAGGAGTTTATCTGGGGCGCCAATCGCTATGTCATCCTGCCGACGCCGGAGGAGATCAACACCGACCGCAATTATGACCATTTCAGCCCGAGGATAGCGACAACCTGGGAATTCACCGACCAGGCCAGCTTCTACGGCAACATATCCACAGGCTTCCAGACGCCACAGGCCTCTGAGTTGAACGAAAACGACTCGCTTGACCCCGCCGAAACCATTAATTACGAGGTAGGCCTCAAGGTAAGGTCCCCACAGGGACATCGTCTTGACCTGGCACTGTTTTATCAGCAGGTTGACGATGAAATTGTCCTGACGGTCCTGGAGGACAATCAGACCAGCTACAGCAATGCCGGAACAACCGACAAGTACGGCGTGGAACTGGCCGGCGAGTTAGCCCTGCCGTATGGCTTTACCACCGGCGGGACATATACCTACAGCGACTTCTCCTATGACGAATTCATTGAACCGATTTACGAATCTGTCCCGCGCGGCGCCCCGGTCCTGGTCGAGTACGACCGCAGCGGTAATCAGTTGCCATATATTCCCCGCCACCAGTACGACTGGTTTCTGTCCTACCGTCATGCCAGCGGGGCAAAAGCTCGGTTTGATACCGCCAGCTGGGGAGAATACTATGTCGACAATGCCAATTCGGAAAAATACAAGGGTTACGACCTGATTTCCACCCTGATGCTCGGCTGGGAAAAGGGTCCATGGGACATGGTATTCAATGTCAGCAACCTGTTTGACGAGGATTACGCCATGGAGGTCACTAAAAGTGGCGGTGAGCTGAAATTTCGCCCCGGTGCCCCTCGAACCGTTTTCGCCAAACTGAGCTATCGTTTTTAGGAGGCCCATATGCTGCGATGGAAAACTATCCTGATTTTTATTCTCGCCGTAGGAATCTCATGTGTTGCCGCCGCTTACCGGTTCGGCGATTCAGCGCACGCTATCGGTATGCTTAGTGCTGATGGTGGCAAGGCAAGGCACCCGTTCAAGATCAAATCAGGTAAAAATGGCTACACTCTGATCATGACCGGTATCGTTCTGCCTCCCTATCAAGGAGATGTCAGGATTGCCCTTGAGGGATCACCGGTCATGAACTACAGAATTTACGATTCCAAACCAGTCATCGACCTCGGCATTCACAGACGACCTGAGCTCGACGGTAACATTCTGCACGGTGTGCAAAGTGGTGATCGCCTAGCCCTCTGGCTGGTGATGAAGCCACAGTCTGCCTATGACCTCGAGGCTCCTTCTGGCGAGCCCTCCGACACGGACATGCTTTCATCTGAACCGGCGCAGCCAGATGGTGACGGGCCAACCGGACAACAACCTCTGAAACTCAGTTTTTACGCAGCTAATTCAGGGCAGAAACTGCTTCAAATTCCAGTCGTCTTCGCCGACCTGCAGCAAGAAGGAGGTGCCCATGGTTCGCACCACTGATTCCACCCGGCGTGGATTGTTTCCCCGGCGAACCCTATTCCTGCTGCTCGGCCTGGCTTTGTTTATGCCGCCGTTAGTTTTGTTGATCCAGGTCTCGACCGGCGACGACTCCTTCTGTGGGAGCTGGTGTCCGCGAATGTTTTTCCTCTGGCGCGAGGGAACGACGCTAAGCGCTTTCCTTTTCGGCTGGTTGAGAAGTTGGGCCGGAGTGCTGCTGGTGTTCAGCATTATCGGCGTCACGTTCTTATTCGGACGACTCTGGTGCAGCCATCTCTGCCCGATCGGTGGCGCGCTGGAGCTTGGTAGTAGAATTTTCCCCAGGCGTTTAAGCATTCCCTATGCGTCGATTCCGGCCGTACCGGTTCGCTATGGCTACTTCGCTGTTTATCTGATCGCTCCGGCAATAGGTCTTGGTAGCCTGGCCTGCAATTACTGTAATTTTGCTGCAGTCCCGAGAGTAGTTGCCGCAGGGCTCGGTTCCCCGGCCGACATCGCTTATTTTCTGCGCACTGCCAGCATTATCAACCTGGCTCTCATTTTGTTGCTTGGAATATTTGCTCGCGGCGGCAGAGCCTACTGCAATTTTCTCTGCCCTGTTGGGGCGATCGATGGATTGGTAAACCGCTTCTCTACCAGGTTCGGCAAGCGGGTCCGCATCGATCAGCACGCCTGCAGCGATTGTGGAAATTGCATCTCGGTCTGTCCGACTTCGTCGATCAGTCAGAACAAGGAAGGCCACCGTATCGATCAACTCTCCTGTCTTCCTTGTGGTAAATGCCAGGAAGTCTGTGACGACCAGGCCATAAGTTACAAAAAGCCCGTTTGTCCTGCTCAACAGTCCGCCTACGGAGGAACTTAGATGAGGAAATACCGCAATCTCGGTTATTCGCTGTTCGGCAGTGGTGGCGCAGCCGGATCCATCTTGGTTGGCCAGAGATGCCTGGGGGGCTGCTCCGGCTGTTTTGGTTGCGTTGCTTTTACCGGCTTGTTGGCAGGTTGGGCGGTGTTTAAAGCAGTACATCGTCACGAGAAGGAGGATAAACATGGACTGGCTGCAGCAGACAATTGATTACGGGGTGATCGGCCTGTTGGTGCTAATGAGCTTCATAGCCTTGGCAATTGCTATCGAACGTCACCTGTTCTACCGATCTTTCATCCCTGAGAACTTCACCGGACGGCAAGAAGTTGAAATCGCATTAACCCGGCGTCTCCACCTGATCGCCACGGTCGGCAGTAATGCCCCGTACATTGGGTTGCTCGGCACTGTGCTCGGGATCATGCTGACATTTTACAAGATGGGAGAGACTGGTGTGGTCGACACCGGTAGCATCATGACCGGTCTGGCCCTCGCGCTCAAGGCAACTGCCGCCGGCCTGGTGGTGGCTATCCCAGCCGTCACGGCCTACAACCTGCTGTTGAGAAAGGCCAAGGAACAATTGCTGACATGGGAGGCACGACATGGACGACAGGGGGTTTGAAAGCATCAACGTGATCCCTTTTATTGATATCATGTTGGTTCTGCTGACTATTGTTCTCACAACCTCGACCTTTATTGCGACCGGGGCAATCGGTATTCAATTGCCGAAGGCCTCTGCTTCTATGCAACCAGCCAAGAGTGAAGTCATCATTGAGGTCAACATTGATGGAGAATTGACCCTCAACCAGCAGCGGGTGGAGCTAGCCGACCTGGCACACCATCTGGACGGTTATCCGAAACAGACCCCGGTGCTGATTCGAGCCGATGCAGCTCTGCCGCTACAAGAGTTTGTTTCGGTCATGGACAATGTCAAAATGCTTGGTTTCCAAAAACTCAACCTCCAGACTGAGACTAACTGATGCGTGCCGCAGCGCCATGGTTGATCAGCCTTCTGCTGCACAGCTTTTTCCTGCTCGGAATGGTTCTCCTCGCCCGCGTCCCACCTGAACTACCGCTGCAGTTGGCTCTCGACTTTCAAATTGTCCCGCGTTCTGTTGTTCGACGGCTTCGGCGAGCCCGAGC
>JAAXQF010000209.1 GCA_012974435.1 Desulfuromonadales bacterium
CAACATGTACTGCTTGCCGAGATAGTAATGACTCTCGCCACTCCGGAAACTTCGCGGCGAAACATGCTCTAGTTGAGCCCTGAATTGTCTGATCTGGGTGTAAATCCAGCGAGCGCGCTTCTTCACTGCGTCATGCACATCATCATCGGGAGCCCCCGGCGGTGCATGAACAACAACGCGACAATCAGGATGTACCTTAATCATCACACGTGAACTAACACCCCCACGGGGGATGGTAATAAACTCGATACGTTCATCACCGTACATGATGTATGTGTTTTGTGATTCAACCTGGGATGTCATATCAGACCGCGTTCAGGCCAACACGGGTGATTTGCACGACCAATTCCACGATCCCCTTGGCCTGATCCATACCCGTACCGATAGCCTTGCACTCCTTGAAGATCAGCGGCAGCATTTTTTTGCGAATATCGGCCTCGATGTTCTGCGGATTAATCGAGTTCTCTGCCACCGCGACATTGACCAGTTCATCAACAGTAAAGGAGATGTCGACCCATTTCTGCTGCTGTTCTACAGACATGCCCTGGAACCCGGCCGGACTCATCTTCTTGAATACCCCAAAATAGGCCTGGGCGTGACGGTTCCCCTTGAAACTATCGGGGAGTTCGTCAAGTTGACGGCTGATGACCTTCTCTTCGAATTCGCGAAAGAGCATGTACTGCTTCAACGGATGATCAAAGAGGGCTTCGGCTTCCTTGATCGCCAGTCGCAGTAATTTCGAGAACGCCTCTTGGGCGTAGGGGTCGTCACGCAGGCTCTGTTCGATCATCTTGGTGATGCGGGTCTTGATGATGTCGGTTTCGTTGCGGGTCTTCTCCTCGCTCCACTCATCAACATTCTGCTTCTGCCCCATCTTGCCGACTTCGTAGACCCCTTCCGGCTCACGCACCTCAACACCGACAACATGCTTATCCATAAGCTTCTTCACAAGATCGGAATATTCGTCGTAGTCGATGGTCTCGCCAGCATCCTGCTTGGCCAACTGACGCAGACTACTAAACTGCTTAAGCATCTCCTTGTAATGCCTGCGATCGACCTCTGAAAAACTCTTGTCTTCGTAGAAAGTGGCTGACTGCAAAGCAACCTTGAGGCAAGAGGAGAACGCAGTCAGCGCATCATAGAAGTCTTCACGCACCTTCAGATTGACATCGACCAGTGCTCCATCGACCTCCTGCACGCGGGGGACCAGCACCTGGCGCAGCTGTTCGATGTCGTTCTTGTTTTTGACCTGGTCGAAGATCGCCCAGAGGTCATCATAAAGCCGGGGCAGACGCTTGTACTCCGTACTCATCTGCTGGTAGAGCCCTTCGATGTCGTTAATATCGAAACCGCCCTGGGTCCGGCTTGCCAGGTCCTGATACTTGGCGATGGTGGTGTCAAGTTCGGCCAGAATCCCACGATAGTCGATCAACAAGCCAAAAGCCTTCTTCGCATGCAAACGGTTAACGCGAGCAATGGCTTGAATCAGGTTGTGTTCCTTGAGCGGCTTATCAATATATAGCACCGCATTTTTCGGTTCATCGAAGCCGGTCAGCAGCTTGTCGACCACAATCAGCAACTTGAGATCATCGTCCTTATCAAAGCGCTCGGTCACGCTTCGGGTATAGGCCTGCTCGTCCTGGTTGCCAACATTCTCTTTCCACCACTTGGCCACTTCTGGAAGGCTGGCCTCATCAACATCGGTATTCCCTTCGCGGGTATCAGGGGGGGACATCACCACGGCTGATTCGAGTAGCCCAGTTTCGTCGAGAAACTTCTTGTACTTGATTGCCGAATCCTTACTGTCGCAGGCGATCTGCCCCTTAAGGCCATCATCGATGTTCTTCACGAAGTGATTGGCAATATCGAGAGCGATCAGGCGGATACGATCTTCCGACTGGTAGATCTGCCCCTTCTTGGCAAACTTCTTTTTCAGGTCGGTACGCTGCTCATCGGTCAGTCCCTCGGTGATGCGGTCAAACCAGCTATCGATGGCGCGTTCGTTGACATCCAGATCGGGGATGCGCTCCTCATAGAGCAACGGGGTGACGGTCTTATCCTCTACAGCCCGCTGCATGGTGTAGGCATGGACGATGGGGCCGAACTTGTTGGTGGTCTTGTCATCCTTGAGCAATGGGGTCCCGGTGAATGCGACAAAGGCCGCCTTGGGAAGTGCATGTTTCATGCGAATGTGGTTCTCGCCCCCCTGGGAGCGGTGTCCTTCGTCTATCAGCACGATCAGATCGGGACTGGTATTGATACACTCCGGCAGCTTGGCGGCGGTGTTGAACTTCTGCACCAGTGTGAAGATGATCCGTTCGGTGCCCTGGCCGATCTGCTGGGCTAGCCGTCTGCCAGAGGTCGCCATGGCGGCCGCCTTGTCCTTCTTGCCAGCGAGTTCGCCACCCGTTGAAAACGTTTGACTCAGCTGGTTCTCCAGATCAACCCGATCGGTCACTACAACAATACGGCACTGCTTGAGAGAGTCGTGCAGGATCAACGCTTTGGAGAGGAATACCATGGTGAACGACTTGCCCGATCCAGTGGTATGCCAGATCACTCCCCCTTCGCGCCCACCATCCTTGCGCTTGGTGTTAATCCGTTCGATCAGACGTTTAATTCCGAAAAACTGGGGATAGCGGGCCACGACCTTGCCGACCTTCTTGTCGAATAGGACAAAGAGGCGGGTCATCTCCAGCAGGCGCTGCGGCATAAGGAGGCTGGCGATAGTTTTGTCTTGTCCAGTAACGGCCAGTTCGCCGCCTGCGATCAATGACTCGTACCATTGCCGATCCGCCGCCGGGCGATGATCAAACAAGAGAGCCTTTTGCTCTTCGGTCAGAAGCTTGTTCTTCAAACGATAAATTTCAGCGTCGCTGATGTCTTCCTCTCGCCAGGCCGACCAGAATTTGGACGGGGTTCCCTGGGTGCCGTAACGGCCATCAGTGCCGTTGATGGAAAGGAGGATCTGACTGTAGGCGAACAGCTGAGGAATCTCGTCGTTACGCTGATTGCGAATGTTCTGGGAAATACCCTCTTCGATTGTCGGGCCCTTTTTCGCGTTGCCATCGGGACGCTTGGCTTCGATCACCACCAACGGGATGCCATTGACAAAACAGACGATATCTGGACGACGGTGTTCGACACCGGCTGTGCGCAACACGCTGAATTCTTCGGTGAAAAGGAAGCTGTTGTTTTCTGAACGGTGCCAATCGATCAGCGCAATGGTGGGGTTGGCCTTTTTACCGTCAACGAACTCAGTGACCGAGATGCCGTAGAGCAGATGGTTGTAGAGTTTTTCGTTGGCGACCGCCAGACCTTCGTTCAGTGCTGGAGAGCAGACTTCGTAAAGAATGTTATCTATGGCTTTGTCTGAGAGGGGGTGTTCGTTCCCGGCAAATGTAAAACGGCGCTTCTTCAGTTCGTCATGAAGGACACCACGCAAAACGACATCCGCCGTTTTCCCAGCACGGGAAGAAAGGGCCTGTTCGGGTGACAGAAATGTCCAGCCAAGGTTATTCAAAAGCGCCAACGCCGGGATTTTGGCACTGTATTCTTCTTGTAATTTAGGTGCAGAAATTGTCATTTATCTAACCCTCTAGCTTTAGGGTTTCAATTGCATTGACAATAATTTTTGAAAAATCTTCGTGGCGACTTGAAAAACCACCACCTTGTAAATATTGCTGAAAGGTCTCTTTCCAATTTTGCTGTTCATCGTCAGAAAGGACGAACCCTTTATTTCCGTCATTACTTTCAGTGACAATCATAGCTGTTACAACTTCAGCAATATCAGGATATTCCTTCTCCCACTGATTAAATAGTTGGGACTTCCCCATAAGTGCCGCGATTACTGATGCATTGATATTGCCCCTGATCAGATCCTCAGCAATATTTGCGTTAAAGCAAAAAAGATAAATTCCAAAGACTCTTAAAATGCAATATCCAAAAATCACATTTTCGGCCAACCCTTTTTCTTCGGTCAGGGACTGGTAAATTTCCAAATGCAAAATCAAAGTCTCTACTTCGCGCAACGATAACTGGTTCACGCGGATAAGAATCTTTATGAGTTCAGTGATACCGTCATTTTTCAAATTTGACTTTTTCAGCAAATCACTACTACTAATCATGATCTCTAGATGGGAAACAGATGCAAGTACTGCCTCGTGACCATTCGGCTTGTGTGTTTCTGAAAGACTGAAGCTAAACTGAACAAATTTATCTAAATATCTCTGGGCATCCAAACCATTGCCATAACAATGATTAATTGAGGAGCGAAGTTGGTCGAAGTTTGTGACAAGCACAAATTGAACACCATCAACTTCGAAAATATGTTTGATACTTTCCAGCATATTGACAGAAAAATCTGGTCGGCACCGATCAAGTTCATCGATAAATATTACGATTGGTTTTTCTTCTGTTAATTCTCGAAGAACAGCTTGAAGTGCAGCAATGCTTTCTTCTGCGAAGACATGATCGGTAAGTAGCGATTCAACTGCATGGTTGATTACTTCGCTCCCTGCTTTTTTCAGCTCGTCTTCAAATCCCTCAGCCAAATCCGCTGCATCCTGCTTAAGCACCCAGCTTGTTCCTGCTTTAAGAACCGTCTTTATGCCAAACTTGATTACTGGCAATGCCTTTTTGGTTAATGGCTCCCGAGCTGCCTCAGGAAGTGCTTTTAATACGGCAGCCATGAGAGTCATCAGAGGTTCATCTGCATGGTCAGCCTTGAATGCATCAACGTAGATCGGTCTTAAATTAGGTTCACCATCTTCGATCAAGTGAACCAGCTTGCGACAGAAC
>JAAXQF010000210.1 GCA_012974435.1 Desulfuromonadales bacterium
CTGCGCTCCTGGCAGCGTCGCGATTGCTGACGGTCGAGGCCGTCACGAGCGAGTGTCAGGCAGGTCCGTGCCAGGTCCTGCAGGGTTCCCTCTCTCCAGGGAGTCTTCAGCCCGAGCTTCCATGCCTGTCGAGATGTTTGTGCGACCTCTGCAGAGGAGGTGGGCCGACAATGCTCCCAGGCTTTCTGGAAGGATTCTTCATCGTACATCAGGCCCTTGAGTAGCGCGGCAACGGTTAGGGTCAGGTGAGGTGGCAGACTGTCGGCGCAGCGGACTTCGACCTGCGGCCGCAGGCGGACTTCGGTAAAGAGCGTGGACAGGTGCAGGTCCCAATCGACCATGGTTGCCTGATGGCCTCCGTAACCTGACGCAAGGTATTCGCGGAAGTGGAATGGTCGTTGGGTCAGGTCGATGTATTGGCCGTCGCGCATGATAAAGTACATCGGCACGTCGAGAGCATAATCGACATAATCGCTGAATCCGGCGTCGGGGTTGTCCAGAAAAGGCAAGAGACCGGTGCGGTCCGGGTCTGTGCGGGACCAGATTTCTCCCCTTGTGGTCAAAAATCCGGTCGCTTCTCCGTCCATGATCGGTGAGTTGGCGAACAGCCCATAGATAAGTGGCGAGAGAGCCTGGGCAAGGCGCAGCTTTCTCATGCAGTCCGCTTCATCGCAGAAATCAAGGTTAACCTGGAGCCCGGCGCTCTGCTTCATCATGCGTTGACCCATGTCACCGGTTTTGAGCATGTAGGGTCCCATGATGTCGTAACGGGATTTCGGTGCCCACTCAATTTTATCGAGAGGAGTGAATGGTTGAACTCCCAAGCCGACCAGGATCAAGCCAAGTTCGTTACAGGCGGCGACGGCGTTGACGATATACTTCGAAAAATCATTGCAGTTACAGAAGAGGTCGGCACAGAGTTGCCCTGAAAGTTCCAGCTGGCTGCCGGGCTCGAGGGTTATGGAGGAATGTTCTCCCTGCAAGCCGATCAGCCTTGTTCCTTCACGGACCTCCTGCCAGTCACCACTTTTCGCCAAGGCAGAGAGCAGAGCTTCAACCCTGTGAAATTCGGCGGCTTCTCCGGTGTGGATATCAAGGACCAGCTTTTCCATCTCAGCGCCGATTCCCCAATCGGTTTCAGGGCGGGCTCCGGCGGTAAGGAAGCTGAGCAGCTGATCGCGTGAAGTAAGCAGTTCGTCACGCTTGATTTTGTTCGGAATGAGCATGCAGGTCCCGGAGGCTTGGATGGCAGGTGCAGGTACTGGAGCAGCCTCTAAAAAGATTAAAACTGTTATTTCAGTTCAGTATAGCAAAAGGCCGGCGTTATATTGCCGGCCCTTTGCATGTTTATTTTCTTCTATTCGCTGAGCTCAGGTATTTCGTGATGTTTCTTGAGATGTTTTCGAAGATACGGGTGAAAGTCTCTTCGTCACGTTCAAGCAAAGTGATGCGAAAGCCCTGCTCCGGAGTGAAGAACGATGACAGCGGCACAACACAGATACCGGTTGAGGCCAACAGGTAATAAACAAAGCGTTTGTCCGGTGACACGTCAGGCTGGTTGACGAGGCCCTCGACCAGTTCGCGGACTTCAGGAAGCTCTATCGGCAGAGTTTGCTTGTCGTTGAGTTGTCCTTCCTGGAAGGCGACGCTCATGTAGAAGGCACCATTGGTTCGGTTGACCTTGATCTCGGGAACCTTGTTGAGAATGTCATAAGCGATGTTGGAGAACTTCTCGTAACGTGTGATCCGCTCCTTGAGCCAGGCAGGATACTCCGGATGACTGAGGATGGGCGGAATGGCTTTCTGCGGCAAAGTCGTGGAGCAGACTTCGACCATCTTCGAGTCGACGATGCTCTGAATGTAGCGTTGGAACATCGGGTCCTTGTCTGCATTGTAGACCTCGATCCAACCGCAACGGGATCCGGGCCAGGGCAATTCCTTGCTGATCCCTTTCATCGAAATGGCCGGGACATCGCCGATCAGGTCGGAGATCGGTTTGGTCGATTGCCCATTGTAGACGATGTTCTGATAGATCTCATCGGCGATAATAAAGAGGTCATATTCCTTGGCGATCGCCACCATCTCCTTGAGGATCCGCTCTGGCCAGACGGCCCCGGTAGGGTTGTCCGGGTTGATGATCAGGATGCCGGAAATGGTCGGGTTGTATTTGATCGACAGGCGCAGGTCGTCAAGGTCAGGGAACCAGTTGTTGGCCGGGTCAAGACGATAACAGATCGGTTTCTGACCGGCATGGGCCGCCTCACCGGAGGAATGCGTGGAGTAGGTCGGTGATGGTCCAATGACGCGGGATTCACGACGCAGCAGGCCGTAAACTTTCTGGATGGCATCACCCAGACCATTGAAGAAAATAACGTCATCTGCGGTCAACTGTGCTTTACCGCGACGATTGGTCATTTCGGCAAGGAACTCACGGGTCTCAAGCACGCCCTTGGTCGCACAATATCCGTAGGAGCAGTCTTTCATGGCGAGATCTGCGACGATCTTCTTCATCCACTGGGGAATGATCTCCCCTTTGGCGATCGGGTCGCCGATATTCTCCATGTTGGTTTTGATGCCGAGCGTTCTGAGCTTGTCGGCGATCTCCACGATAGCGCGGATCTCGTAGGTCAGCTCTCCGGCACCGATATGAACGATATTGTTGCGCATGAGGTTCTTCCTCCCCGTTAATCCTGAATCTGCCAGCCGTTATCTGCTTCAGGGTAAATAAAAAGGCCATGAGCGTTTGCCCATGGCCTTGATCAAGTAAGATCTGAATCAGTTTTCAAGGCAATGGACAAGTTCATGGCAAGCGGCCGCCGCTGCAGCCGCGTTATTTGCTCGCGCTGCCTTGATTGCTGCGGTGATGTTGGTTGCTTTGAACATGCGCTTCCCCGTTGCTTATTTATGAGACTATTCAGTTATCATGGCTGATGTTTTTTTGTCAATGAATAGTTGTTTGTTGCTCTGTGCTTTAATAATAAAAAATGGGTCATATTCCCCACAGCTTGCTGCGTTGTTTAACTTTAAAGCAACAACCTTTGTTTAGCCGCGGTGAAAGTCTATCAAGATCTATGGTTAGAGCAAAACCAAGAGCTTTTGTAAACGCTATTTACCACTAAGCTTGCTATATTCCAGAAACGGATAGCCTTGTGGCATTTAAGTAAAAATGGCTATACCCTTTCTTGAGAAAAACCGACCGCAAGTTGGTTAACCCAAGAGACCAAGGAGTATAGCCATGAAGAAAATTGAAACAAAAAAGCTTAAGTTCGTCAATGACAAAACGCTGATCGCCACGGTTGATATCGGCAAGGGACTCAATATGGGATATGCCAGATGTCCTGATCATAGCGAAGTGAAGCCCTTTGAGTTTGCTAACAACAGGGCTGGATTTGACAAGTTCTGGGATTGCCTTGAGAAAGCCAGAGATGCCAAAAGTCTGGACAGCATCGTCGTTGGATTCGAGTCGACGGGCGCGTATGGCGAGCCTTTGCAGCATTTTTTGAAGAACAAGCCGGTGCGCCTGGTACAGGTTAATCCCATGCATACGAAGAGAGTTAAAGAGCTCCAGGGTAATTCGCCGAACAAGACGGACAGAAAAGACCCAAAGATTATCGCTGACATCATAGAGCTGGGTCACTCTTTGACCGTCGTCATTCCCGAAGGCGCTGCCGCTGAATTGAGGCGTCTTACCTTCGCCAGAGAGCGAGCGAATAAACGATGTACCGCCCTTTATAATCAACTTCAGGACCTGATCTTTATCAGTTTTCCTGAGTTTTCGCAGGTCATAAAAGACGTCAAAACCAAGACGGCTCGCTACCTTTTGCAGACCTACCCAGACCCGCAGGACATTATAGCGTTGGGCCTGGAGAGCCTGGAAACTGTTATTAAACGCGTCAGCAGAGGAAAGATGAAACCCGCTAAAGCGAAGGGTCTTTTCGAGGCAGCGAGGACATCTGCGGGGATTACCGAAGGGCGTTTCAGTGTCGCTCTTGAGATCCAGGCGATACTCGATGCGATCACCTCCAGTGACGACTTTGTCAGCCAGCTGGAAGAAGAAATGTCCCGTCATCTTGGAGATATTCCATACAGTCATCTTCTTCTCTCCATGAAGGGAATCGGTAGAGTCACCGTCGCGGGACTGATTGGTGAGGTCGGAGATTTCAATAGCTTTGACACGCAACGAGAGCTGCTCAAGCACGCCGGATTTGACCTCTTTGAAATTAGTTCCGGCAAACTCAGGGGAAGCAGGCGTATTTCCAAAAGAGGTCGTCCTCTTCTGCGCAAGCTGCTCTTTTTTGCAGCGCTGAATACGGTTCGCAAAGGCGGTGTGATGCATGGTCATTATCAGAGACACCTTAAAAAAGGTATGAAGAAAATCAAGGCCCTTGTTGCCATCGCCAGGAAACTCCTCGGGATCATTTTCGCCCTGGTTCGCACAAAGCAGGAGTACCAGGAGGATTACCAAAAGATTCAAGCTGCCGCCACCATGCCGATGGCAGCATAAAGAAAAACAATGTGTGTAAGCGGGGTGACTATCATTCGTGTCATTAAGGCGATTTAGTCGACCTTCTCACTAAGCAAAATAGCGCCCCGCTTGCACCTTAGCCCCGATAAAGCAAGATCAGAGCTCCGTTGAGACTCTCTAATTACCAGAGTTGGGCAAGGTGCGATTTACAATAAAAAGATTGACTGCAATAAACCAGACACTAAGAAAACCATTAATGTCAAAGCAATTTAACAGGGATGAAGGGGATGAAAGGGATGTAAGTCTTCAAACAAAAGCCTTTTGACCTTGGTG
>JAAXQF010000360.1 GCA_012974435.1 Desulfuromonadales bacterium
ATTTAAGAGGATTATATTATTTATGATCAGCTGATTTTGTTTCATATAATTACCGGGATAAACCGTAAAGGTGGCGCAAGTTTTCCCTGGGGTTTCTCTTAAAAATAGTTTGATACAGGCATTACCATTCCGGCGATAGCCATTTCGGCTTGTCTTCATTTTCCGGTAGTGTTTCCAGCTTTGTGGGTATCAGCAAATTCCCCCAGTTTGTCCGTTGTTGCATCTCTTTTCGGGTTTCCTCAGGAACAAAATCTCTTCCTTCACGAATCTGCCAGCCCCCCCCAAGGGCTTTAAACACGGCAATAAAATTCAGGACAACAGATCCTTTGGTTTGGGTCAAAAGGTCCTGCTCTTGAGTTTGAAATCGTTGCGTATCCAACACCCGCTGATAGTCTACCAGCCCTTCCCGGTACTGAATCATGGAAAGATCCACCGAACGCATGGCTGCTTGCACGCTTTCTGATAAAAATTTTACCTCCTCCTGTGATCGCAAAAAAGCCACCATGGCGTCTTCTGTTTCTTGAGCCGCCTTGAGCACTGTATTCTGATAATTAACAACCAGTTGCTGAAATCGGGCATCCTGAATACGAACACGGTTTGTGATGCGTCCATAGTTCAAAATGTTCCAGCTAAAACCAGCTCCGCCGAAAAATTCGACGCTGTCGGAATCCCAGAAATTACTAAATGAGCTGCCCCCGGGAAAACCTGCTGCCGTTAAACCTGCATCACTCGCCTGCAACCCAATGGAGCCGAAAAGAGAGAAATGTGGGTAAAGGTCTGCCTTTGCAACTCCGATCAGGGCGCTTTGGGCGGCGACCTGGCGCTCTGCGAGGCGGATATCCGGACGCCGACGCAGCAACTCCGACGGAACCCCCACGCTTACCTCAGCAGGCACTGTGGGAATGGGCTTCGGTGCTTCTAATATATCCTTGAGTTCCCCGGGGAGCATCCCAAGCAAAATAGCAAGCCCGTTCTTGCTTTGGCGAAGGTCTACTTGTATCCGGGGGATCGTGGCCTGAGTGTCTCGCAGAAGCGCTTTGGCCTGTTGCACATCCAGTTCGGTGACGTCTCCTTCTTTGAAACGTGTTTCGGCGATTTGAAGGGACTGTTCCTGAATCTTTACGTTCTCTCTAGCAATGGCCAGACGTACCTCTTGTGTACGAATAAAGATATACGTACGGGCCACCTCGGCAGTGAGAGTGACCATGAGGTCATCATAGCGTGCAATTGAAGCTTCAAGTTTGCCTATGTCTGATTGAACGGCACGGCGGAATTTACCCCAGAAGTCCAGTTCCCAGGCAGCATCAAAACCCAAATCAATATTACTATAATGAAAATCGAGTCCACCCTGGGAATTCGCAGAGTTTTTGCTTACGTCTGTATAAGAGTAGCTTCCCCCAACAGCTTGCGATTGGGGATAGAGATTTCCGGTAGCGATCCCTAACTGGGCACGGGCTTCCAGAATCCTGATTCCCGCGATTCTAAGGGGAAGGTTCTGCTGAGAAGCCATCTCGACCAGAGTATCGAGAACCGGGTCATTAAAGACCGTCCACCACCGGCCAAAATCCGCCGGCTCACTCTTGATTAGAGGATCCTTTTCCTCAAGCCATTTCTGAGGTTCCGGCACTTCGGGTTTTATATAATCCGGCCCGACCGCGCATCCGGTAAACAGCAGGGCAAAACTGACAACCAATCCAAAGATGAGACAGCTTGTTTTCATTTTACCGTTCCTTCCTTTTCGTGCAACATTCAGGTATTAAAACCAACTACCTGCCCGGTGCTTTAATACGGAAAAACAGGGTATAAAGCGCCGGAACGTAGTTAAGTGTAAATAAACTGCCTATGCCCAGACCGAAAAACATGACGCACGCCATTCCGTAAAAAAGAGGATCATGATTGATGATCAGCGGCGTGAACCCAAGCATGGTTGTTGAAACCGAAAGCAGGATCGGTCTGAATCGACTGACGGCCGAATTGACAACCGCATCATAGGGTGTCTGCCCGTCGCGCCGGTTTTCCTCAATTTTATCGATCATCACGATACCGTTGTTCACTATGGATCCGGCCAGGGCCAAAAGCCCGAGGATGACCATAAAACCAAAATCGGCCTGCATCACCAATAGGCCGACCACTGATCCGACAATGACCAGCGGCATTGTCAGGATAATGATGGCGGCCCGCCTAATGGAGTTAAACTGCCATACCAGCAAAAACACAATGCCGCCAAAACAGGGCAGCATCCATTTCAACAGGTTTTTCTGGGCCTTGGCCGAGTCTTCCAGTTCGCCTCCTACCTCCCAGTAGTGGTTTTTCGGGAATTTCATCTTATCCAGGTTCGGCTTGAGGGCGGCAAACATCTCTGAAGCCTTCAGCACCTGGTTCTTGGCGCTGACGGTTATGGTGCGCTGCTGATTGTAGCGCACGATACGGTCAAGATCACCTCTGAAGTACAGATCGGCAACCTGGTTGAGCGGCACGTTGTGGCCGCCGGATGACGATTTGATGCCAAGGGTGGGCAGGCTGTCAGGGGAATTCCGTTCAGCCTCGACACCGCGTCCGACGATGGGAATCTGAACATTACCCTGGTGGTAATCGGTTGTCGTCGTACCGTCGATAAAAAACTGCAGGGTATCGGCCACATCCTGCGATGTCACTCCGGCGCGGCGGGCGCGGTTCTGATCCACATCGATCATGGCCGTAAACACCCGGTTGTTCCAATCCTGTTTAATATCCAGGCTGCCGGGTATCTTTCTAAGCGCGGCCATCAATTGCTCGGACTGCTCCTGCAACACGTCTATGCCGGGGCCGCTGAGCCGGATTTCCAGCAGGCCGACTTCAGTGCTTCCCAGCCACATGGACTTAACCCTTCCGCGCACATTGGGGAAATTATTCAGCACGTATTGGCTCGTACGCTTGACAAGTTCGGCCACCTGCTTGTTTGTCTCGGTATTGACGATTAAAAATGCGGTGAAGGGATCCGGGTCCATTGGCGACAGTGAAAGGAAAAAACGCGGCCCGCCGTTTCCGACATAGCCAATTGTCCCGGTGATTTCCGGGTTTTCCTTTTTATCCTGCAGCCAGGCGCTAAGTTCCCTCACGGTCCGGTCGGTCTCCTCGATGCGTGTTCCGGCGGGAAGGTCAAGATAAATCAAATACTGGTTTCGGTCCCCGCTCGGGAAAAAGGCCTGGGGTATAAACGTAAACATATATAGTGAAGCCGCAAACGCGCCACCCGTCACGGCCAGCACCAGGAACCGATAGCGCAGGGAAATTTTTAGGACCTGGCGATAGATCTGATAGAATTTTCCCTGGTAGGGATCACCGGCCGGTTGTTTATCGCCGCCGGCGGCCGGTTTTATCTTCAAAAACCAGTAGCACATGCTGGTGGAGGAGAACATGGAGAAAAACCACGAACCCAGGAGCAAAATAATCATCACCGAACCCAGCGAGGAGGTGTAATCACCCGTTGAACCAACTTGAAGCAGAATCGGTCCGAAGGCGAAAATAGTCGTGAGCGTACTGGTCAGCAGGGGCAGCGCAAGCGCATTGCCGGTCTTTAAAACCGCATCCTTGCGCGCCATGCCGCTTTCCAGATTCACCTTGATGTCATCGGATACCACAATGGCGTTATCCACAAACATACCCAATGCAATAATCATGGTGGCCAGCGACATCCGTTCCATATCGATACCCAGCATGTACATCACCAAAATGCCGAAAAGCATGACCAGGGGAATGAATGATCCGACAATCAAACCGGTCCTGAACCCCAGCAGCAGCATGACCACCACCAGGACGATGGCCACACTTTCAATCACATTAATCACCATGCCGTTGACGGATTTTGCAACAAGTTCGGGCTGGTAGGTGGCAAAATCGAGCTTGTAGCCCCAGGGCAGGGACTGCTCAATCTCCGTGACGTTTTTCGTCAACCGTCTGCCAAACTCGATGGCATCGACACCCCTGATGAGAAAGACACTTAAAACAATGGCCTGATGGCCATTGTAGTAAGCCGGGTTGTCGATCGGCTCCACGTATGCCTTCCGGATGGTGGCGATGTCGCGCAGCGGAATCGTCCCCTGGGTTCCGGAAACCGCAACGAGAACGTCTCCGATCTCCTCTATGGACTTGAACCGGCCCAGGGTCTCTATGACAAATTCCACATCGTTGACGCCCATCTTGCCGCCGGGCAGGAGAATGTTTTGCTCCCGCAGACTTTTGCTGATGTCGGCGGTCTCGATACCCAGTTGCGTAATTTTGGCGTTGGACACTTCGATATAGATGCGCTCATCCTGCACGCCGGTCATATCGACCTTCATGATACCTTCCATCAGGTTGAGGTGCTCTCTGATCTGACGGGCTGTTTCATGCATTTCCGCCATGGAAAATCCATCGCTCCAAAGCGCGATGGTGGCCACCGACGTATCGCCGAAGGTATCGTCGACCATGGGTCCGATGGTGCCATCCGGCAGCTCGGGTTTAACATCGTTCATTCTGTTGCGCAGCAGTTTCCAGGTCGCCGGGAGGTCTTCTGAGGGGATTTCATCTTTGATCATCACATGGATCAGGGATTGGCCGACTTCGGATGTGGAATTTTCGATATCATCCACTTCGCCCAGGCTTCGGATTTTCTCTTCGATGGGCCGGGTAATCAGGCGCTCTACCTGCTCCACCGGCATACCGGGATATTTTGCCACAACCACCGCTTCGCGAATCGTAATGAAGGGGTCTTCCAGTTTCGGAAGGTCCATAAACGCATATGTGCCGCCGACAATTACCAACAATATGGTCATGATG
>JAAXQF010000512.1 GCA_012974435.1 Desulfuromonadales bacterium
AGGCTAGCCCTTGCTACCCACAATCAATGCGATCAATATAGCTGAGCTGATCAATGATATGGCTGAGAACTCCGTGTTGGAAAACTCTCGGTTATTTATTAAGATAGGTGAAATGTTAACCAAACCTGCAGGTCTGAAAGTTTACGAGGTCACAAAGTGGATATAGCTGTAGTCGGTGGTGGTGCGGCAGGTTTTTTTGCGGCTATCAACGTTAAGGAAAATTACCCGGACGCCGAGGTGTCCATCTTTGAAAAATCAAAAGAGGTTCTCTCCAAGGTTAAAGTCTCTGGTGGCGGTCGCTGTAATCTTACCAACGGCTGCTCAAGTATAGCAGAGCTCTCCGAGGCATATCCCCGGGGAGGAAAAGCGTTAAAAAGAGCTTTCTACAGTTTTGATAACAAAGATACGATGAAATGGTTTGAGTCCCGCGGTGTCCCTCTGGTCGTCCAGGAGGATGGGTGTGTTTTTCCCCGCTCGCAAGATTCTCAAAGCGTCATCGAATGCTTCCTGGAGCAAACCCGGAGACTGGCAATTTCGGTTGAACTGGGTAGAGGTGTAAAAGCCATTGATGAAATCAATGGCAAACTGCACCTCACCTTTGTCGGGGGAAAATCGCCAGCCCGCAGCTTTGACAAGGTGATTGTGGCCAGCGGCGGCTCGCCTCGCAGAGACGGCCTGCTGTGGCTGGAAAAGTTACATCATAAAATCGAAGATCCTGTTCCTTCCTTGTTCACCTTTAAAATGCCCGATGAAGAGGTTGCCGAGTTGATGGGGGTTGTTGTTGAAAAGACCCTTGTCAGCATCCAGGGCACCAAACTCAAAAGCGATGGCCCGATCCTGTTCACTCATTGGGGGATGAGCGGTCCGGCAATCTTGAAACTCTCGGCACTTGGCGCGAGGTTGCTGAGTGATGCAGGATACATATTCAAAGTCCAGGTCAACTGGACCAACTTGCGCAATTATGATGAGGTCTTTGCCCAACTGCAAAGACTTTGCGTCGAGCATGGGAAAAAGATCTTGTCCAACGTCAGACCCTTTGCATTACCCGAAAGGCTCTGGACTCACCTGATCGCAAAAAGTGGCTTACCGCCTGCAAAAAAGTGGGGAGAGTTGGGCAAGAGCGGAGTGAACGGGTTAGCCCGTGTGCTGACCAATGATGTGTATGAGGTTAATGGACGAACCCATTTCCGGGAAGAGTTTGTAACCTGCGGAGGGGTAAGCCTGGAGAGTATCGACTTCAAGACGATGCAGAGCAAGGTGTGTCATAACCTCTATTTTGCAGGTGAGGTTATGGATATAGACGGCATCACTGGTGGTTATAATTTTCAGGCGGCCTGGACTACTGCGTTTATTGCAGCCAAATTGAAATGAATGGGGATAATACCTGTTCTAATGTCAGTAAGTCCCAGACCGAAGTCAGTTTGATTCTCCCGGAAGACGCAGGGCAGTGGATGAAGCCGTCCAGGCTGGAAGTTTATATTAACCTCACCGACTACAAACATCCGGGCCAGTCGTTTTGCCTGAAAATGGTCTAGCTGCCGTGGATGTAGTGTTCCAGTTGATTGATCATAAAATCCTTTTCTGCGACATGGGCATTGACCAGGTCACCGATTGAGATCATTCCGACCAACTCATTGTCCTCAAAAACGGGCAGATGACGGCAGCGTTTATCTGCCATAAGTGCCAGACCCTCTTCTACGCTCATGTCGGGGGTGATATAGAGAATTTTGGTGGACATGATCTTCTCGACGACTGTCTTTAGAGACGAACGTCCTTCAAGAATCACTTTCCGCGCATAGTCACGTTCAGAGATGATGCCGACCACCTGTTTACCCTCCATGACTAGAAGGGCTCCGACATTTTCGGAGGCCATTAACTCCAATGCGCTATAAACCGTAGCATCCGGTCCGATAGTAAATACAGAGTCTCCCTTGTACTTCAGCACGTCACGGATTGATTTGGTCATGTGAGCCTCCTTTGCAAGCTTAGAGTTAGAGTACAGCCTTATTAACTTTAACGAAGCCCGAATGGTTGTCAATCGTTACGCAGCAGTACACAGCTGCCGCGGAATTGTGGGGCAGAATTTTGGGGGACATAATACCGATTCTAATCTCAGCTGGTTGCCACCGGTTAAGCCTAAGACACCTAAAATGTCACTCAAAATAGTGTGTCCCTTTTGAGAACTCCGCATTCAAGATGTTTTTGATAGTGACCCCACAAGGTGTGCTTAGAGTTGTTAAAATGAACTGCAATAAACGCATGGTATCATTTTCTGGGCAACACTGATGCCTCTCGGGGGAACGTTGTTTATTATGGCTATGGCGACCCCTCCCGGCCGGCGAAGGTCGTGCAGCTCACCTCGTCGAGCGCGACGCAACATCGCCCGGTGGAAATTGTCACCACCTACGGTATCAACGGCGACAGCTTGAGTATCACAGAGGTGGAAGTGATCAGAAACCCCGGCATTCCAATCGTAGGCGCTATTTACTACGACAGCTGTGCCGTCGGTGAATCTTTAAGCTCCCTGGGTTACAGGATGATCAACTGGCGACAACTCTGAACATCAGAGACACGATAGACATTCCCACTGTAACGTCACCAATCCTTCCTCTTCGTAGCTGTTAATAAGGTGGTTGAAGTTCCGGTTCAAAACAGCTACTCTCCGATGCTCTTTTTTGCGAGTGACCCATCCCAACTATCGAGAGCAATATGCAAGATACACTTGATTCCGCAACAACGGCTTTTGTCTCTGAAGAAGAGCAGCGACTCGTCGAAATTTGTGAGGCGGCAGACCGTTACGGTCGTGAACGCAAGGAACAGTTGCGCGGCCATCATCAAAAAATACGGGTCTTAAAAACCGAGCGCCTCAACAGCAACAATCCCCGCGAAATAGATAAGATAACGTTCGAGATAGAGAGCCTTTCCCAGTACGATCCAGCTAAATACCTTATTCCCTTTGAGCAGATGGCGTCGCCTTATCTGGCCGGCATCGCGATTTGCGACGACGACCCCAAAATCGGGCGCAGACATATTCTTCTCGGCAAGCAGAGCTTGATGGTCGGTTCAAAGGTGATGGTCACCGACTGGCGAAAAGCCCAGATCTCCAAACTTTATTACGAATGGGAGGAGGGAGAAGAGTACGAAGACGATATCGTCGATCGGGAGCGCAGCGGAACGATTGAAAAGAAGATTGCCTACGGCATTTCCAGGCGCGAGCTGCTCTCTCTACAGACCGGGGCCGGCGCATTCGAAAAACGAGACGGTGATTGGGGTGAGCCAGCGCAACAAAACTCCAGCGTGGCTAAAAAGGAGATCAGCGGTGATCACCGCATGGTCGATATTGTCTCACTGATCTCCCCGGAGCAGTTTGCACTGATCACCCGCAAGAATGAAGGATGCCTCTATCTGACCGGTGGCGCAGGTTGTGGCAAAACGACGGTGGCTTTGCATCGGCTTTCTTTCCTGATCTTCAACCAGCCAGAACGTTTCCGGGCGCAACGCTGCTTGGTGGTGATGTTCAACAAGTCGCTGCGCAACTATGTCAAGAAGACCTCGGTCGATCTACTGACCAATCAACTGCCAGTTGAGACCTTCCATTCCTGGGCGGTCAAGGCGATGCGCTCCCTTGGAGTCAATGTAAGCTTTACCTCTACAGGTGAGGGTGGGCTCACCACTTTGAAAAAAAGCTCTGGTATCTATGCTGCTCTACTTGATTATGTGAAGACTCCTGGCCCGGACTCGCTCCTCGAAGACCTTGGCGCGTTTTATACCGACTCGGCCTTGTGGCGCCGACACCTGGGGAACATGCCAAATCTTGATGCGCTCGGTCGACAGGGACGCAGGCTTTTAGCTGGTGACAACACAGAGATCGCTTTTGACGATGCCGGAGTGCTGATTCTTCTTGGCCAACTACGTAAACCGGGCATGGAACTAGCCGATGCGCTTGGTTGGTACGATCATGTGCTGGTGGATGAGGCGCAGGATCTCTCGCTGGTCGAACTCCACGCCCTGATGTTTGCCACCACCCAGCGGCGGAGCCTGACGGTTTGCGCCGATGAAAAACAAAAAATCCTCGATTTTGTCGACTCGGCAGGATTCTCTGCTTTTCAGATGGAATTGCAGAATGCAGGGCTTTCTTCAGGAGAGCTGGATATCAGCTATCGCTCGACACGTCAAATTATGGCTTTGGCCTCGAGGGTCTCCGGTCGACCCGTTGGTAAAGTTGTCAACGAAGGGCCGGATCCGCGTTTTCATGACTTTGCCACTCAGGTCGATGCACTCAGCCAGTTGCGGCGATCAGTGGGGGTGTTGCTGGATCGCGAGAAAAGCAGTTTGACCGCGATCATCTGCCGATTTAAACATGAGGCCGAAACGGTTTACTCTGCCTTGAGAGAGTTACGGGGAGTGCGGCTACAAACCGCAGATCTCTCTTTTGAACCGGGTATTCTCATCACCAATGCGCACCAGGTGAAAGGCCTGGAGTTCTCAGGGGTGATCCTCTGGAATCCGACGCAGAGGGCTTACCCGGTAACCGACCTGGGGAAAAACCTGCTCTATGTCGCCATCACCCGTGCCAGTGACCGCTTGGCCGTCTATCACAACGAATCTCTTTCACCACTTTTCTCTACCTAGCAGCCTGTCGGATTATCTGGGCTGAAGCGAAAATTTGACCGTTTGAGAATAGATTTTGGCTCTTTTGAGAGTAATAGCCGTAGCTATTGGTCGAAAAGGAGCTGAAATATGGACCAAACAGGCGGATTTGCAGCCAGTTCATGGTTAGT
>JAAXQF010000029.1 GCA_012974435.1 Desulfuromonadales bacterium
GGCTGAAGCGAAAATTTGGCCGTTTGAGAACAGATTTTGGCTCGTTTGAGAGTAATAGCCGTAGCTATTGGTCGAAAAGGAGCTGAAATATGGGCCAAACAGGTGGGTTTGCAGCCAGTTCATGGTTAGTCCGACAGGTTGCTAGGTCAAAGCAAGAACAGAAATCTTGTTATTTAACAGGGATGAAGAGGATAAAAGGGATAGGTCGATACAACAAAACATCAAGTTTTCGGTTTAATTTGATCTGCGTGCATCAGGTCTTATCTGTGTTCGAAAGTATTAGCGGGAAGAGCACTTCGAATAAAGGAGCCGGGGCGGCAACTAAGATTAGAATAGGTATTGTCCCCTGATTGAATCATCCTCCTCTGCGTAGAGTTGATTTGACACATCAGGTTTTTCTGTCAAATTTCTAAGATAACCTTTCCCGGTTCGATGTAAACCCTCCAGGAGGGTTCGTTTGTGTCAGGAGTCGCCGATGAATGGCTCACGCAAAAGCTTTCCTCATCTACCACAAGACTTCCAGTCTCTTTATCAGAATACTCCGATGATGATGCACTCGATCGATGTAAATGGGTCTCTGCTCAGCGTCAGTAATAGCTGGTTGGAAAAACTTGAGTATAGCCATGATGAAGTTATTGGTAAAAAGCTGACCGATTTTTTTACAGACGAGTCCAAAACCATTGCCGAAGAGACAATACTGCCACACTTCTTCGAGGCGGGGTCGGTTGTCGACATCCCTTACCAGATGCTTAAAAAGAACGGTGAGCCGATTGATGTTTTGATTTCTGCCAAATCCGTACGCGATGAGGAGGGAAACTTTCTCTACAGCATGGCGGGAGTCATTGATGTGACGGAACGCAAAAAAGCGGAAGAAGAGGTGCAACGTCTCGCCCACTACGATACTCTCACCGGGCAGCCGAACCGCTTTTTGCTTGAAGAACGACTGCAACACGCTCTGGGTCAGGCGCAACGTGACGAATATGAGGTCGGGGTGCTCTTTGTCGACCTGGATCGCTTCAAATGGGTCAATGATACGCTCGGCCACGCCTGTGGCGACCAGCTGCTTAAAAAGGTTGCCAGTAAACTGCAGAGCTGCGTGCGTCAGGGTGACACGGTGGCGCGGATCGGTGGAGATGAATTTGTCATCGTTCTGTATGGCTTTGATTCCGATGAGGAGCCGCCGCATTTTGCCCAACGTTTCCTCGAGGCCTTGTCTCAACCGGTCACCCTTGAAGGGGTAGAGGTCTTCAATAGTGCCAGTATCGGCATTGCCATTTATCCTATGGATGGCAAGGAGGTTGATACCCTGCTGCGAAATGCCGATACAGCCATGTATGCCGCCAAAGAGCTTGGCCGCAATACCTACCAGTTTTATTCCGGCGAGATGAATGAAAGGGTTCTGGCCAAGCTCGGTATGGAGAATCGTATGCGCAAGTCGTTTAAGGAGGGGGCCTTCTTTCTTGAATATCAACCTCAGTTTGACATGCGCACCAGGAAAGTGTCTGGTTATGAAGCTCTGGCCCGTTGGCGGGATCCTGAACATGGCCTGATCCCACCGACAGAATTCATCAAGGTCGCCGAAGAATGCGGGTTGATCTACTCTCTTGGTGAATGGGTTCTCTCAACAGCTTGTGCTCAAGCGAAAGCTTGGCATGATGCTGGCTTTCCAAAGGTTCGTATGGCCGTCAATGTCTCCGCGACGCAGTTTCGGCGGCATGATTTTATCGATATGGTCGAGGATATTCTGGGCGATTCCGGGCTCGACCCGGAATGTCTTGAGATTGAGCTGACTGAAAGTTTGGTTATGGAAGATATCCAGCAGGGTCTCGAGCGACTTACAGACCTCAAGGTCCGTCATATCAAACTGGCCATTGATGATTTCGGGACCGGTTATTCTTCGCTGCTATATTTGAAGCATTTTCCTTTTGATCGCATCAAAATTGCCCAGGAATTTGTCCGGGATATTCCCGAAGATCCTGAAGCTATGGCCATCGTCGAGGCGATTATCGGTCTTGCCTGCGGTCTTAATCTCGAAGTGATCGCTGAGGGAGTAGAGTCGCGCAAACAGTTTAATTATCTCTACGCTTCTCGCTGCAGCGAAATCCAGGGCTATTATTTCTCGCCACCACAATCCCCAGAAAAACTGACCTCATTTATGCAGCACGAGACCTGTCCGCTTCCTCAATAAGAATTTAATTGGTGACAGTATACTCTTTTCGCATCTATGAATCGGGTGTCATAATAGCTATTTTAGTGGCAGCCAGGAATTGGGTGATATAGGCCGTGCGTGTCACCAGGGCATCTACTGCAAAAGCCTGGTGCCATAGAGGACTTTCCCTTCGATAACGTAACCCTGGTGATCAAGGTCAGCGGCAAAATGTTCGACCTAGTCGGTATCAACACATGAAATTTGAAACTCAAAACCCAGCCTTGGTTATTGTCGATGTTCAAAAGGCAATAGACCATCCAAGTTGGGGGGACCGAAACAACCCATATGCAGAGCAACGCATTGCAGATCTCTTAGTTGTCTGGCGACAAAAAGCGTTGCCAATTTTTCACATCCGTCATGCCTCTACTGAGGAGTATTCTACCTATCGACCCGATCAAGACGGTTATAGATTTAAACCTGAAGCGATGCCAAAGGCAGACGAAGAACTCGTAACCAAGAATGTCAATTGCGCTTTCATTGGCACGGACCTAGAGGCCAAACTACAATCAAAAAAAGTGAATGAGTTAGTTGTTTGTGGCGTCATTACAAACAATTCAGTAGATGCTACAGTCCGTGTTGCCAACAACCTGGGCTTCAGAGTATTTGTCCCGGATGATGCGACAGCAACCTTTGGAATGATCACAAGAGAAGGCAAATCCTATTCTGCCGAAGATATTCACTCAATATTTCTATCGAATCTTCACGGTGAATATGCTGAGGTAGTTAACGCCAAAGAGATCATGGCTTCATTAGATCATGGCTTATGAACAACGCTCCAGGAACATCAGGCCGAGTGTGTCAGTCGGAGGGTATTTAGGACGGTATTTATGAGGATGACAATAATTATCATCATATTGCTGCTAACTGTCTCAGGATGTGAGTGGCTCTCTGAAGAGCATGAAGTAATTACTCTGGATGAGTTAAATAGGCTCAGATGTGAATGGCAAGAGCCTAAAGTAACCCGATGGTTTTATATCGGGTCTGACGATGGCTACCACACGTTCGTCCATAGAGACCTTCCAGGGGATAAACTCTACGAAGTCAAAATTTCAGAATTTACAATTGATAACCCTACGTATGTTTCGAGTAATGAAGCTAATTGGGTAATAATGCCTTGGGGACCAACATACGGAGTTTGTAAACAATAATGTCCTATTCACCAGGGGCAGTAAGAATTATGCATTTCTGTAAGTTTGACTGCATCAAAACAATATGAGAGGATTTCTGAGAATTTCTAGGTGTCTTGACCACCAAGATGGATGAGGCACTTTTTATGGACGCTCAGAACTCAACAGACAAGGCACGAAAGGTATATTTAGGTGGCTAAGAAAAAGATGGTTATCATTGGTGAAGCTCTCGCCAATCAGGGTTATTGCAGAATCAGCTTACGCAAGAATATTGTCGCCAGAATCGACGTTGAAAACTGGGCCGAAGTTTTAGCACAACACTTCGATAAGACCTTGCATGAGATGTATACAACTATTCATGAAAGCCCAGGTCTATATGAAGACCTGTTTCGTCGGGACTGGAGTAAAGATCGCTTGGAGGTTAGTCTGACTACTGCCCGTACTGTGCCATCAAGTTTCCAATGCTCAGTTGGCTATGAGGATAAGCAAGCTAATGATTTCGATTCAGAGTTAGTAAAGGCCATTGAATAGAGGACGGGGAAATGACTAAAACTGACATTGTAAAAAAAATCAGTCTGATAACCGACTTCACCAAGAAAGAGTCATCTGAGATCGTGGAGCGAGTCTTTGACGTTGTAAAGTCAACCCTAGGGGCTGGTGAGGATATCAAGATCGCTGGCTTCGGCAATTTTGAGGTGAAGGAAAAGGCAGCTAGACGTGGACGCAACCCCCAGACAGGAGAGATCATAGAAATCTCTCCGAGAAGAGTCCTTACCTTTAAGCCGAGTCAGGTTTTAAAGAAATCCTTGAATGAGGTGTAAGGTCTAGCCGTTGAGTGTGTCAGTCGCACGCTCTTGAAACATGATTCTGAGTGTATCGGCCACCAAGGTGTTTAGCACGCTTGTTAGAGTATTGATAAATCAATGCAGTAGGATAAATAAGACGCCCATCCCCTTTGCCCTCAACTCTCAACGAGGTATACTTGAAAACGACTTGGTGTTGTCGAATGATTTGGAGTCTAGGCCGAATTAGTCATAGAACAGGAAATGGCCCTATGCGAATAATTGTTTTTTTCTTCACCCCGATCCTACTGCTCTTTCTGACCGGTTGCATAGCGACCAAGGTTGTGACGATACCAATGCGGGTTGCAGGCGAAGTGGTTGGCTTTGTACCTGTAGTTGGCGGAGTTGCTGAAGTTGTAGTAGACACCACTGCGGGAGCAATCGACTTAGTCCCTCTCTGATTATAAACCTCTTTAGCTTAGATAATTATGGTCGCCAGGATTCTTGCCTTGGTGGCCTTTATCTTATTTGTCAGTACAATACATAAGTGTTGTTTTATTTCGTTAATAGCTTCCTAAAGAGGAATAAATGCTTAAGCGGATTCATTAGAAAAGTTTGCAAAATTATGCAATCTGTGGAAATAAATGTATTTTT
>JAAXQF010000203.1 GCA_012974435.1 Desulfuromonadales bacterium
CCTGGGCGCAAACCGATTTCTCGATGAACAGTTGGTTCATTTCAAAGGGAAACTCGATGAAACGGAAAATGCCATCATTGAATTCAGAAAAGAACAGGGCGTTTTTGCTGGTAGCGATGATAATGCCATTCTGACAGATATCAGAACATACCAGCGCGAGATTGAGAATATAGAACTTACAATTGAAACTCAAAAAGCCAGGAAGAAGCAATCGTTGCTGCAACTGAAAAATATCCCGATGAGTGTTGCCGTTTTTAACGAACAAACACAGGTTGACCGTGTCGTTTTCCTGGAAACGAGGTTACGACAACTTTTGTTAACCTACAACGAGAACTACCCGGAAATAATTCGTTTGAAAGCAGAGTTGGAAAGTTTAAAACAGGCAAGTACAACAGAAGATACAGAATCTTTATCACCTTCAGGAACCTCAATGCCCAACCCTGTTTACCAGGAAGTCCAACAGAACATTTTTGATCTTGAATCTGAAATCAGTTCTTTGCAGGGCCGGAAAAGGCACCTGGAGAAGATCATGCTACAGAAGGAAATGGATCTTAAAGAAACCCCTGAAAACAAAAAAATGTTGGACGTTCTGATTCAAGAGCGTGATAGCAGTCGCAGAATTTATGAACAATTATTGATGAGCGCAGGTCAGTCAGAGGTATCGAAACAGATGGAACTCGGAGACAAGGCGACAACCTTCCGTATCGTCGATCCGGCAATACTGCCACTGGTTCCAGTTTCTCCGAATCTGGTCAGAATGATTATGATGTCGATTGCTGGAGGATTTTTGCTTGGCGGCGCCCTGGTCCTCGGTATAGAGACTTCAAGAGGGACAATCAGTAGCGCCGAAGATGTTAAAGCTCTTGGTTGCGCATTTCTTGCGACTATTCCGACGATCGTTGAACCAGAAATCGTCGCTAAAAGACGCAGGAGAGACAGAATGGTCTACTGCGCCTCTTTTGCCTACTTTGCATTAGTCGTGGGGTTGTTGGTCAAAGAGGTGTTTCACCAGTTCATGTGAGTCCTCGCAGTTTATTGAAGCCGATTTCACTGTAATTTTATAAAAACCTGTTCCAGTTGTTGAGTAAGGGAAGAAATGAGCCGAATTGATAAAGCTATAGAACTGGCGGCACGAATTAGCTCCTCAGAACAAAAACTGCCAGAAGCTGAGACAGAAAAAACAGTCTTCGCCCCTGTGGTTTCAGACCATGTTGCTCCGTTGAGCGTGAGTAATCCCTTGCTGGTTACAATCAACGAACCCTACGGAATTGTAACCGAAGAATACAATAAGCTCAGAGCCCGGATTTTGAGTCTTACCAATAGCGAACCAAGGCAGAATACATTGCTGGTCACAAGCGCTGTGCCCAATGAGGGAAAAACACTGACAGCTGTCAACCTTGCGCTATCAATGGCACGCTCAACTGATCATACGGTGCTGCTTATTGATGCTGATTTCAGGCGCCCGTCTATTCACAATTTATTTGATATCGAAGAGGGCCCAGGTTTTGTTCACTGCCTGCGCGATAACCTGCCATTCGAACAAGCTTTGGTGAAAACAGGGCTGGGTAAGCTTGACATCCTCCCGGCTGGCGAGCAGTTAGATGACCCCTTGGAGCTGATTTCATCCAAGCATATGCAAAGACTTGTTAAGGAGATCAAAGAGCGTTACCCGGACCGTTACGTCATATTCGACTCGCCGCCAGTCATTCCTTTTGCTGATGCACGAGTCATGGGGCCTATGATGGATTGCACCATTTTTGTGACACGTGAAAACCATTCCCAACTCAAACAGGTCAAAGAGGGGTTGGACTATCTCCTCGATAGTCATGTGCTGGGTGTGTTGTGCAATGACACCTCTCTCGCCATTGGGCGTAATTATGGTGGCTATTATTAACAGGCAGGAGGTGGGATAAAATGCGATATTTCATGTTTGATGCTCTCGCAAAAACTCATGGGATGGCTAAGACTTTGGGACTCTTTATTGCCTTGCTCATCTGCCTGTTCGCAACAACAAGTTATGCCGAGTTCGAGATGACACCCGGCGTTGATCTAAGCCTGGAGTACGACGATAACATCTATCTTGACCCGGACAATGAGGAAGACGATGTCATCACCACGGTTACACCGAACATCTCCATGGCCTGGGAGACGTCCCGTCTTGACGTCTCGCTCTTTGCCAGTGTCTCCATGGAAAAATATATGGACAATACGGATGAAGACCGTGTCGGTGCAGGAGAATCAGAGCAGGCCTCCAGTCTGGAAGCGCTGGCCAGGCTGTACCGGGAATTGTTCTTCCTGAGAGTCAGCGACAGTTATGCGCGTGTGCCTATCGACGAAGGCGGACGTGGCGGCGAAAGCAACCGGACCGTTAACCTGACTGATGAAAATACGTTGCAGATTAATCCTTATCTGGAATTTGAGTTAATGAAGAACACGCAAATGCAAATGGGCTACACTTACGAAAACCTCTGGTACAAGGAGGATGAAGGCAATAGTGCCGAAAGCCACCTTTATTCGGTCAGCCTGACGAACGAACTGTCACCAAGAGCCTCCCTGGTTCTCTCCGGATCCTACGAGGAGTATCGTCCGAAAAACCCTAGCAAAGTCGTTGTTTTTGATGGCGGCGGCACCTACGAGTACGATGAGGAAAATGTCAATGTTGAACTGACATACCAGGTGTCGGAACGATTGCAGTTGCAAGGAAGCTATGGTCACTCCTGGCTCGATTACGATGTGATCAGTAACAGTGACTCCAGTGTCTGGTCAGCGGGTGCTGATTACGAAATTGCCAGCAACTACACGGTTGGGACCGCATATTTAAGGAGTTATGAAGTTTCTGTTGATGATGGGCCTTTTGAATCTGATCGTCTCTCAGCATACCTTGAGTATGATGAACGCTTCATCCTCAACCTTTCACTTTTTACCGATAACCGTGATTATGTGGAAAATTTTCGCGAAGACGATTCTTACGGTGGGCAACTCACGGGGGAACTGCCGTTCAATGAGAAAACCGGCATAACCGGTTTGTTTCGATATCAAAATTTCGATCGCAGCGGGTTTGAGGCAGAAGAATATGACCGCTACAGCACCCGTTTCTCCTTTTACTATGAGACCAGGCTGGGGCGTATCTCCACCGGCTATATCTATAACCGCAACGATTCCGACCTCAATAGCGAAGATTATACGAGTAACATCGGATTTATTAACGCTTCACTGCGGTTTTAACTGGACAGGCTTATGTACACAGAGTTTTTCAAATTAAGAGTCAAACCTTTTGAACTGGTCCCGAACCCGGAATTCCTGTACTTGAGTAAAGTTCATCGTAAGGCTCTCAGTTTCCTCGAGTACGGTGTGAACAGTCGTGCGGGCTTTATTCTGCTTACAGGCGACATCGGCGCCGGGAAAACGACAGTCATCCGTAGTTTGCTCGAAAGGCTAGAGTCCAAGACTGTGCCGGCGCGTATCTTCAATACCAAAGCGGACGCGAAACAACTGCTATTCATGATCAATGAAGATTTCGGGCTGTGTACTCTGCCAAAAGATAAAATGGCCATGTTAAGCGACCTGAACGAATTTCTTGTTCAAAAGTTTGCTGATAATGAGAAACCGGTACTGATTATTGACGAGGCTCAAAACCTCACTCCTGATTGTCTTGAAGAAGTTCGTCTCCTGTCCAACCTCGAATCCAACGACACAAAATTATTACAGATCATACTCGTAGGTCAGCCGGAGTTGAAATCCATTATTGCTCAACCAGGATTGCAGCAACTCAGGCAAAGGATCAGTGTCGACTGCCATCTAGGCGTTTTGTCAATGGAAGAGACCCGCAAATATTTCTTTCATCGTCTTGAGTGCGCAGGGAATGTCAATGCAATTGCTATCCCGGACGATTGCTTCAAATTGATGCATACGGTCAGCGGCGGTATCCCTCGTCTCATCAATATCCTTGGGGATTATCTTCTTCTTTCAAGTTTCTCAGAGGGGACAAAGACCCCTGATTTTGAATTGATCGATGAAGTGATTAACGACCTGAGGGGAAATATTGCTTTTTATGATGTCAATAAAGGCGGCAATTATGACGATGATTCAAAACCCGACCCTCTGAGTGGGCTTATTATACCGGTTCAAGATGATAATGATTGGCCTGAGAACAATGAAAACATTCCGGATAACATCGTGTCTCGGTTACAAAAACATGAAAATATCCTGAAAAAAATTATCAAAAAACAGTTCGCTCAGAATTATGTAACTCAGAAGCGTATTGAAGAAATGGCGGCCTCTTTGCAATATATCGAAGAAACGCTGAAGCATTTATCCCGGTCGCATTTCGCTGCTCCCCACACAAAAAATTTCGTTTCAAAAATTTCGTCACAGAAATTGAAAAAATCCCCTCGTAAATCAGATGAGGATTGACTATGTTTTTAAGCCTGTCAACGGAGCAATCGGACCTTTGACATGACTGAAATGAAGCAGATAAATATGATGAGTATTGATGTGGAAGACTACTTTCATGTTTCGGCTTTTGAAAGTATCTCTCCACCGAGTAGTTGGACTGAGTTTGAGAGTCGCGTTGCTCAGAACACAGATAAGATCCTTAAAATCCTTGCAAACTTTGATATCAAAGCGACATTTTTCGTGCTCGGCTGGGTCGCGAGGATTTCGCCGTGTTTAGTAAAGAAAATTGCCGGGATGGGGCATGAAATAGCCAGCCACGGCTATGGTCACCAGCGGGTTCCGACCCAGACTCGGCAGGAGTTCCGAGA
>JAAXQF010000361.1 GCA_012974435.1 Desulfuromonadales bacterium
GCACCCGAAAATTTTTAATGAGCTCTATGTCAACCTCGTCGCCGCCGGCGAGGTTGGGGGTATCCTCGATACTATTTTGAATCGTCTGGCGGCCTATATCGAAAAAGCCCTCAAGTTGAAGAAACAGGTCAAGAGCGCCATGACCTACCCGACAACCATTATCAGTATTGCCTTTGTGGTTATTGCGGTCATTCTGGTCTTTGTTATCCCGTCATTTGAGAAAATGTTCGCCGATTTTGGAGGTACCTTGCCGATGCCGACTCAGGTCGTCATCAATATGAGTAACTTTGTTCAGGATTATATCCTGGTGATCATTGGCGGAATTTTTGCTCTTATTGTAATAGTTAAAAAGCTCTATGCCACAAAGCGGGGGCGTGAAATTATGGATGATTTGGCACTGAAGGCCCCGATCTTCGGTATCCTGATTCGCAAAGTCGCTGTGGCTAAATTTGCGCGGACCATGTCGACCATGATCAGTAGTGGTGTGCCTATTCTGGACGGTCTTACTATCGTAGAGAAGACTGCTGGTAACAGAACGGTTGAAAAAGCGATTGCCAAGGTCCGGGAGAGTATCAGTGAGGGAAAAACCATCGCCGAGCCACTCAAGGAATCCGGGGTCTTCCCGCCGATGGTCTGTCAGATGATAGAGGTCGGAGAGCAGGCCGGTGCCCTCGATGCGATGCTGAGTAAAATCGCTGACTTCTATGATGATGAGGTCGATGATGCCGTTGGGAACCTGACCGCCATGATGGAGCCACTGTTGATGCTCTTTCTCGGTACAACGGTCGGTGGCTTGGTCATCGCGATGTATCTGCCGATCTTTAAGCTTGCAGGAACCGTTGGCGGTTGAAAACGGACAAAAAAAAGATTTTCTCCGGGTGGGGCCCTGATCGTCGCAACTTGGCTTGGTTTCTTGCTTTCCGGGTTGTCATCATAACCTTCTTTCTGGGTGGCACTGCGGTATTTTTTTTAAGTGGGAAGATGGGGAGCGATATCGCTCCCCATCTTTTTTTCTTGCTTGCGCTCTCTTATCTGCAAGCACTCGCTTCGGCCCTCGCCCTGCGCTGGATTAAGCGGTTTCTTTTTTTTGCTCAGATTCAGCTTTTATGGGATTTGCTCTTCGTTACGACGGTTATCCTGATTACCGGTGGTGTTGAAAGTGTATTTTCTTTTGTTTATTTGCTGATCATTGTTTCTGCTAGCTTTCTCCTCAACCGCAAGTATACATTTTTTGTTGCTGGGACAGCCGCTATTCTTTATGGCGGACTTCTCGATCTTCAGTATTTTGGATATTTAGAAATCTTAACCTCTGAGGCTCCTACCGCTTATGAACCCTATCTATATTTGGTTTTCGTTCACGTCATAGCCTTTCTGTTAACAGGATACCTGAGCGGGACCTTAACCGAGCGTTGGCGTTCATCTGAAGCCGAACTTGAGCGCAAGAGCATTGATTACCAAGAGCTTGAGCGCCTGAACCGGACGATTCTTTCACATATTAATAGTGGTTTGATGATTATCAATCGTCGTGGCCATATCCGCTCCTTTAATGCTGCAGCAGAAGAAATTACTGGTTATCAACTTGAAGACATTTACGATTGTAATGTTGTTGATATCTTCCCCGAGTTGAATATTTTAAGCGCTGAGGGGTATCGTATTGTCTCGAGACACGAAGCGACGATTCAGGACTTTAGGCAGCAAGGAATTGTTCTTGGCTTTGCGACGACCCTTATTCGGGATCGCTTCGAAAACGATGTAGGTCTATTGGTAACTTTTCAGGACTTAACCCACTTGAAGGAGACTGAGGATCAATTGCAACGCGCCGACCGCCTGGCCGCAGTTGGGCGGCTGGCCTCAGGCATGGCCCACGAAATTCGCAACCCCCTAGCCGCTATTAGTGGATCGGTGCAGTTGCTTCTCGAAGGATCAAAGCTTTCTGTAGAAGATGGGCAATTGATGGGGATTGTGTTACGTGAGGCTGATCGTTTGTCTAGTCTCTTAACCGATTTTCTTGCTTTTGCACGGCCTCGTCCACCTGAGTGTGGACGGATAGTGATTAGTGAGCTTTTTACCGAATTGAGTAACATGTTGAAGGCTGACAGCCGTTTTAATGACGTTGTTCTGGAGCTTGACTGTGAGAATGAGGCCAGCCTGAATGCCGATAGAAATATGTTGCATCAGGCCTTATGGAATCTGTTAATTAATGCAGCAGATGCCATGGGGGGGAGCGGTCGAATCAGGTTGTCATTTGATGACAGGCTCAAGACGTTATGTCTCGAAGATACTGGTTCAGGAGTCGATCCTGAAATTCGTAAAGCGATCTTTGATCCTTTCTTTTCAACGAAAGTTAAGGGCACGGGACTCGGGTTGGCAACAGTCTATTCAATCGTCAAGGCTCATGGTGGAACAATCGAGTTAACCGAAAGTCCGCTTGGTGGCGCTGGCTTCTGTCTCCTCTTCCCTCAGGTTCAGGATTGATAAATGGCAAAACACTCAAAAAAAATTCTGGTTGTGGATGATGAAGCCAGTATGCGTGAAATGCTTGGTATCATGCTACGGCGTGATGGCTACGAGGTTGTTGAAGCCATGGATGGGCAGCAGGGTTGTGAACTGTTCCGCCAGGGTGAAATCGACCTGGTGATCAGTGATATCAGTATGCCGCACAAGGATGGTATCGAGCTTCTGTGTGAGCTCAAAAGGCTCGATTCAGAGGCCCTTGTTGTTATGATGACCGCCTTCTCCACTACCGAACAGGCGGTTGAGGCGATGAAGTTGGGTGCGTACGATTATATTACCAAGCCTTTTAAGACCGATGAAGTGCGTTTGATTATTGCCAAGGCACTCGAAAGGTCGAGTTTGCAACGTGAGAATATTGCACTCAAGGCCGCCCTGGACGAACGCTATTCTTTTTCGAATATTATCGGCAAGAGCCCGGTGATGCAGCGACTCTATTCCATGATCGAGCGTGTTTCACATAGTCAGGCTAATGTGCTGATCTGTGGTGAAAGCGGTACCGGTAAGGAGCTGGTGGCTCGCGCTGTACACTACAATAGCCCGCGCAAGACCGGGCCCTTTGTGCCGGTGAACTGCGGGGCTATCCCAGAGAATCTGCTCGAATCTGAACTGTTCGGACACGAAAAAGGTGCCTTTACCGGCGCCGACCGCAAAAAATTCGGGCTCTTTGAATCGGCGAACGGGGGTACCCTCTTTCTCGATGAAGTTGGCGAACTGCCCCTCGCTATGCAGGTTAAATTATTGCGTGTTCTGCAGGAGCGGGAGTTCCGGCGGGTCGGCGGCACTCAGAGTCACTCCCTGGATATTCGTTTGGTCACCGCGACCAATGTGGATATTGAGGAGGAGATTAAGCGCGGCGGCTTCCGTGAGGATCTCTTCTATCGCCTGAATGTGGTGCGGGTTGATATGCCCCCTCTTCGGGGCCGCAGTGAGGATATCCCCCTTTTGCTCGATTATTTCTACGCCAAGCAGACCGGCGAGAAACAGCTGCCTATTCATGGCGAGGCCTTACGTCGCTTGCTCGAGTACACCTGGCCGGGAAATGTCCGTGAGCTTGAAAACTTGGTCGAGCGCTGTGTGGTATTAGGTTGGGAGAGGGAGATAACTCTCGATTGCCTGCCTTCGCAACTGCAGGCTTCTGCCGATTCTAACCAGGCGCAGCTGTTGGCTGCAATTCCCGACCAGGGGTTCGACCTTGAGGCCTATCTGGCTGATATTGAGCGCGCGCTGTTGCTCAAGGCTTTGGAAGCGCAGCAGGGAGTCAAGAAGAGAGCCGCAGAATTGCTCGGCATCAGTTTTCGCTCGATCCGTTATCGTCTGGCCAAGCTTGGTCTCAATGGCGAGGATGAAGAGCCCTGAGTGTTTTCTCTCGAGTTGTCAACTCTGGGCAAGGAAGTGACAAAAAGTGTCAGTACGGACTGACAAAAAACGTCACTATGGGTTGGGCCATATGGCAAAGTTAGTGGTTAACCCGCTACAGGAGCGAGGCTCACTCTGTTGGCATGTAGATTGCTTTGTAAGTAAACTAGAACACTGAGTTTGCAATATTTAAATTTGATTATTTACTTATGATTTATCCCGCCATTAAGTTATGGCATGAGTTTTCTCTAGCGAAAGGTTGTACAAGATGTTGAAGAATCTGCGTAAGGACCAAAAGGGTTTCACCCTGATCGAGCTGTTGATCGTTGTTGCGATCATCGGTATTCTGGCTGCTATCGCCATCCCGCAGTTCGCCGCTTACCGTGGTCGTGCCTTTAATGGTGCAGCTGGTGCCGATGTTAAGAACTCTAAGACCGCTCAAGAGGCCCTGTTTGCTGATTATCAGACCTATGGTGTTAGCGAGTGCGCCGCTGCTGTCGGTGTGACTCTGATTGCGGCGGCTGGTGGGACCGGTGCTGGTGAAATGTGCCAGGGGCCGATGGCCTCTTCTACTTCAGCTGTTCTGGGCTTGGCCTTTACTGGCCCTCGTGATTCTGATGGGCTAACCGTTGCTGTTGGTACGGGTATTTCCAACGGTGTTATGATGGTTTCTTCTTCTACTGCACCGCTTGGCGCACCTTCCCTCGGTTCGCGTAGTTTTGGGATTACGGCCAAGCACAATCAGGGTAACCGCGTCTTCTACACTGAAGCTGAGCAGACTGCGACCTATTATGTCCAAAATGATCTGTGGGATCGTGAGTCTCTGAACACTCCACCCACTGGTTTTGTTCAGCCGGCCCTTACCAACCTTCAGGACCTTACC
>JAAXQF010000508.1 GCA_012974435.1 Desulfuromonadales bacterium
GCTTTCAATGTCGAGTTCCCTGTGGTTCAGGTCAAATTGCGTACCAGAGGCGAAGACGCCCAGAGGCTGGCAGACCGGGCAGAACTGGCAGTACGCAAAGCCCTGGGCAATTACGTTTTCGGCATCGACAGCGAGACCCTGGCCGGAAGTACAGCGCGCCTGCTCTCTACAGCCGGCCTGACAATTTCCCTGGCCGAATCATGCACAGGAGGCCTGATCGCACAACTTCTGACCGATCAACCCGGAGCCTCGTCCTTTCTGGAGCGCAGCATTGTTTCCTACGCCAACTCCGCCAAAACAGACTGTCTTAAGGTTGACCAGGAGATCCTTGATCATCATGGTGCGGTCAGCCCCGAGTGTGCTGAAGCCATGGCCAATGGCGTCCGGTCTGCGGCCGGAACCGACATCAGCCTGGCGGTCACCGGCATAGCCGGACCCGATGGCGGCACGGCAGAAAAACCGGTCGGCACCGTCTACCTGGCTATGATCAGCCCTCAAGAAAAGCGTGTTGAACGCTTCAATTTCTCCGGCAACCGCGAGCAGGTCCGACTGCGCACAGCCTTCACGGCTCTTGACTGGCTGCGGCGTCAGGCAATGGCTCAGCTCTCAGGTGAGCTTCTCGAGGATAAGGCATGAACACGGCGATTCTGATCATAGTCACAATAGCTGTGTTCATGGCGGCACGCTGGGCGAAACAAAAGCAGAACCAGGCCAGGGAGATGCAGGAAAGCCTGAAAAAGAGTGAAGAGCTCTCTCGACAGCAGGCGGAGCAACTCAAGGACCATAACGACCGCGATCGACAGCTGATACAGAAGGCCAACGACGCCCTCTTCATCTTCGATCAAAAAGATGGAGCCCTGCTTGAGGTCAACCGCCAGGCGGAAGATCTGCTCGGCTACACCCAGGGAGAAGTCACCAATCTGACTTTCAAAGTCCTTTTTTCCAGGGAACACCGTCAGCGCCTGTTGCGTATGATAAGTACCGTTATCAAAGACGGCCACGCCGATACCAGCGGCATCAAGTTCCGCCGCAAAGACGGCAGTCAGTTCATCGGGGAGATCAAAGCCAGAAGCGGACGCATAGGAAATCGCAAGATCGTCTACGGCAACTTTCGGGATGTCACCCAGACCACAAACCTGCAGCTCGAACTGGAACGCCACAACCTTCACCTCACACTACTGAACCAGATTTCCCACCGGGTGGCAGAAGGTCACAACCTGCCACATACGCTGGAGATTATCCTCGATGAAGTGATCAAGAGCTTCAATATTTCAGGGGGTGGGATTTTTCTCCTGGAGCAGCGCGGCACAGAGATGAAACTGGCCCTTCATCGTAACATCCCCGAGGATGTCGTCGAAGATCTCAACCAGATGAAACCCGGCGAAGGGCTTGCCGGCAAGGTGGTTGAAACAGCTCGCCATCGGCATTCTACTAACCTGCAGAAAGACCATAGACGCACCTCCAGCGCAGTCCGGACAGATAACTGGCGGGCATTTCTGGCTGTGCCCTTCATCGCAGAAGAGGAAGCGCTTGGAGTCCTCTTTATTTTTGATCGAGGCCACAAGGTCTTCAATCGCGAAGATATACGCCTGACCCAGGCGATAGGAAGACAGCTGGGGCCCTTACTGAAAAGCGCCGAACTTTTCGATGAATTGCAGTGGCAACACCGGATCAACTTTGCCAGCCTGCGCGAACTGGAACGCTCACGATCGACCCTCCGCGACAACCTGGATCAACTTGAACAGCATCACCGAACCCTGCAAGGGCTCAACCAGATGAAAAGTGCTTTTCTGTCACTGGCCTCGCACGAACTGCGGACGCCACTTACGACGATTCTATCGGGAGCAGAGTTCCTGCAGAGTCAAACGGAAGAACTTCTGGGCGACAATGAAAAACGGGCACTCAATGTTATTATCCGCGCCAGTCAGCGACTCAACCATATTGTCGATGACTTGCTTGATGCGGCCCGACTGGAAGCAAAAACCCTCTACATTGCTCGTGAGTCATTCAACCCCATCACGATGATCAACGAACTGATCACTGAATACAAACCGAGCTACCAGGCGAACAAAATCATTCTCGAATTACAGGAGTTCCCTGATGACACCGTTATCCGTGGGGATGCTCATCATCTCAAACGAGCTCTCGGACGCTTACTGGAAAACGCCATCAAGTTCACTCAAGAAGGTGACATGGTCCATATTGCCGGCCGCACCCTGCAACAGGAGAAAGTCGTCGGCCTTACCGGGGAACTGAACGCTTTTTCGGAAAGTTTTTTCGATGGAGCGCTGGCCGAATCCTACCTGCAGATTTCCATCAGCGACAGTGGCATTGGCATCAAAAAAGAAGACCAGTTGCGGATTTTTGATAAATTCCAGGAAGTCGGTGATATCTCGACACACTCAACATCCCAGGCACAATTCGGCGGCAAAGGTGTCGGCCTGGGACTGACGCTGGCGAAGGGGATCATAGAAACCCATGACGGTCTGGTCTGGGTGGAGAGTGCAGGAGTTGATCAGGGCAGCTGTTTCTCGGCGCTCCTGCCGCTCGCCAACCCTAATGAGGAGAGATATGTCCTCGGTTAGAGCCTTCCTGGCCATCCCTTTGCCTCGGCAACTTCAGGAGTCTATCCGCGTCATACAGACCGAACTGCAGGCCAGTATAGCGGAGGCTCGCTGGACCCGCCCCGAAAATCTCCACCTGACCCTGCACTTCTTCGGCGAAATCGATCAGGAAACCCTTGAAAAGTTGAAGGTTTCTGTGCTATCCATCAAGGGTTGTCAACGGCCTTTCCAGGTCGAGGTCAAAGGTCCTGGCGCCTTCCCCAATCCGTATCGGCCCCGGGTCATCTGGCTCGGCCTGAAACCACGGGGTCAGCTCGAACAGCTGCACAGAGCCATCGAGCCGTGTTTAAGCCAAGCAGGGCTCACAACTGATTCGCGGCCCTACTCTCCGCACTTGACCATCGGTCGACTGCGTGGAGACAAGCTTGACCTGACCGAGCTTTTCAGCTCAATGCAACAAAAGAGGATTGAACCGCTGACCGTTGACAGGTATATCCTATATGAAGGCCGCTTGCACCCTGAAGGCGCACAGCATGTTCCATTACTGACGGTGAATTTTGATGACGAAAATACTGATATCCACGATGCAACCTAACATTTTATTGCGGGCAATGCCCCTGCGAAGGAGGGACCACTGATGGCGGATAGTGATCGCAACAGAGCTATAGAACTGGCCATGGGCCAGATTGAAAAACAGTTTGGCAAGGGCAGCATCATGCGCCTCGGTGAAGATGCTGTGCTACCGGACATCAAATCCATTCCAACGGGCGCCTTGAGCCTGGATATCGCTCTCGGTATCGGCGGCGTGCCCTGTGGCAGAATCGTCGAGGTTTACGGCCCTGAATCTTCCGGCAAAACAACCCTGGCCCTGCACATTGCTGCAGAAGCACAGAAAAAAGGTGGCGTTGCCGCATTTATCGATGCTGAACATGCCCTGGATGTTCACTATGCCAGGAAGCTCGGCGTCAACACTGACGACCTCCTGATCTCCCAACCTGACACCGGCGAACAAGCCCTTGAAATTGTCGAAGTCCTTGTTCGTAGCGGCGCCATTGATGTTCTGATCATCGACTCGGTTGCAGCCCTGGTTCCCCGCGCTGAGATTGAAGGTGAAATGGGTGATTCACACATGGGCCTGCAAGCCCGACTCATGTCGCAAGCGCTCCGTAAGCTCACCGGCACCATCAGCAAATCAAACTGCTGTGTCATTTTCATTAACCAGATTCGTATGAAGATCGGCGTCATGTTCGGTAACCCTGAGACCACCACGGGCGGCAATGCCCTGAAATTTTATGCGTCTATCCGTATGGACATCCGTCGCATCGCATCGCTTAAGCAGGGACAGGATGCCATCGGTAACCGCACCCGGGTCAAGGTCGTCAAGAACAAGGTGGCACCTCCTTTCAAGGAAGCCGAATTTGACATCATGTACGGCACCGGAATCTCAAAAGAAGGTGATCTGGTCGACCTGGGCGTTGAATGCAATATTGTCGAGAAGAGCGGCTCCTGGTTCTCCTACGGCGAAGAACGCATCGGCCAGGGACGCGAAAATGCCAAGAAATTCCTGATTGACCACCCTGAAATGGCGGCTGATATCGAAGCCAGGGTACTCGAACATTTCGGCCTTAACCCTGCAGGGACACCGCCTGAAGGAGAATAAGTCATGGAACTCAATGAAATCCTGTCCATTGGCCTGAAATCCGGCGCCTCAGACATCCACCTCAAAGCTGGACTGCCGCCGATCTACCGTATTGACGGAACTCTGCGACCTCTGACAAAAGCCCCACGGATCAGCCCGGAGCAAACAGAACAGATCACGGCAGAGATCATGAACGACATGCAGAGAGAGCGTTTTGAAACGGCTTACGAGTGCGACCTGGCTTATGGGGTCCCTGGTCTCGGTCGTTTCCGCGTCAATGCGTTTACCCAACGTGGCTCAATTTCACTGGTCTTCCGTGCTATTCCTTTCGATATCAAAGGCCTAGACGACCTGATGTTGCCGCCGGTCATCAAAAAGATGGCCATGGCCAATCGTGGTCTGATTCTGGTAACCGGAGCGACCGGCTCGGGTAAATCAACCACTCTCGCTGCGCTGATCGACTACATCAATGCCAACCGCAAATCACATATTGTGACGATTGAGGATCCGATCGAATTTCTTCATCGCGACAA
>JAAXQF010000201.1 GCA_012974435.1 Desulfuromonadales bacterium
TTATTAGGTCAAGCAAATTTTTCTAACGTCTATGGAACTGGCCTAGACGGGCCTGAATCAACTCTCCTCTGGAGTCACATCAATTACCCTCTCAGCGTCTTTCTCCGTAAGGTACTCGGACAGATCAACAACCTTGAGAGTAATTTCAGAGACATCATTCTTCTGCTGATAGCCATCAAGTTTAAATGAAGTATCCAAAGCCTTAAGAGAAACAGTGGCGTCCAGATTTTCGATATGCTGAGCTAACTTCTCCACCCTCCTAGACCGTCCGATTCCATGATGCTCCATCAAGTCGGCAAGTGCGGTACTGATTTCAGGATTCTTGCTCAGCATACGCCCTAATGCTTTAGCGGAGTCGCGGGAAGTAACGTCATAGGCTTGGCTACAGGATTCTGTCTTACTCAAACCCTTCGAGAGTCCTTCAACAAACTTCCGTTCCTTATGTGTCAACTTTGCCAATGATGCAGGAGGAAGTCGCTTCATTCACTTACTGACAGCAGCAGGAGAACCCCCCAAACGGTCAGCAGCAGCTTTCTGAGTGAGTCCTTGGTCAAGTAGTTTTAGAAGCTCTTCGGTGGTGAATATACGTGCCATCTCTGTTTACCCCACAATATGGTTAATGGTTGACTTCGCCTTTGGGTTAACCTGAAACCCTCTGTCGCACCATTCCCGCAATTGACAGCTTTATAGTGTAGGAGAATTCAACCCTAATCTTACCATTCACAACACATAAAAGTGTCTCCTGAGGGCTCTCAGGGCTTGTATATCTCTTGGTTGTGGGCGATCTAGCCGACGGTTATTTCTTCTACAAACTGCCGCGATTGCCGCATAAGCTCTGCAAATAGTTTGCGCCGCTCTATGGATTCCTTTGTGTACAGTCCATGCTTGTAGAGCCCGTGTGCCGCCCCTATGAGACTCGGGCCGCCGTGGTAGTAACATCGGCCATTTTTCATGGCTGGTTGCCGACAGGGGCCACCGTGCCGTGCTTTTGCCCCGCACATGGGGTAACGATCACATTCCACTTTTACCCCCACCCCCTGTATGGGTGACGTCGCCGACGATTGCCTGACCACCAGCTTCAACAGTTACATGCTCCACGCGCACAGTCTGCTGACCACTTAAACTTCGCAGCTTTTACAGAGCTTCGACTTGCTGAAGGAATGTCCGTTGCATTTTGGTTGCCTGGTTTAAGTTCAGTTGTTTGCCTTCAAAGGTCTGGTCTGGAAGGAAAGCATTTGTCATTAGCCGTCTAACAGCACCATTGACTGCAAGCATCTGTGCTACCAGCATGGATTCGAGTGGCGTTTGTGGCGCAAGCTCTTCAAGCATATTGACCGCTCGGCTTAGCATATTGTCGTTTGAACTATTACAAGCTGCTGCCGCATGGATGATGCCCAGCGCATTATCAGATGTACTTGCCTTGGTAGCCTCTTGAATCCTCTTGTATGCCTTGATTATCTCAATGTTGTTATCGCCAATGACTCTCCCATCCCCTCCTCTAACAAACACCCTGCCCCACCTTGAGCAAAGCACTTCAAAGTTCTCTCATCGAAAATTTTGCTATTCAGGTAGAACTTTAACGTGGGTGGGTTTTCATGATTGATTACAGTGTCTTGGTGATGATCAAATTTAACGGGCAAGCTCTTCATAAAAAGCCGACTTCGAAACTCTCTCAAGGCAGAATAAGACCCACCAACCGGGAACCTTGGCAAGGTGTGTATATCTTGCCCGTCAGCAATGACACCTGATTGCTGGCCAAAGGCAGCGACGAAACCAGCCTCACGGATCAAGCCTGTCAGCTCTGTAGCGAATTCACCATAGGGATAAGCAAAGAGTCGTGGAGATGTCCCGAGGTGCCTTTGAAACAGTGCCTGAGAGCGCACCAGGTCTTCAGCGACCCTAGATCGCCATTCACTTTCGTTTTCTGCAGGGAAACGGTCCAGCAGGTAAGCATGACTGGCGGAGTGATTGCCAATTTCAACGCATTCCTCCTGTAGTATAAGAAGGTCCTGCCAATTCATGAAATCAGAGCCACCGACAGTATCGGTACTGACAAATAGAGTTGCAGGATAACCATATTGTTTCAGCAGAGGCCAACCATCAGTCAGGAAGGAAAGATAACCATCATCTACTGAAATCACGGCACAGCGCTGTGGCAGGCTCTCACCTGCCCTCATGCGATCGACAACCTCTCCAAGGGCCAGAACAGTAAAGTGTTCGACCTTGAGCGTTTCAAGATGGTCTTTAAAAGATTCTGTCGTGATATTGGTAGAGGGATAGCGAGAATCATTAAAACGATGGTAGACAAAAACATTTGCTTCGTTGACAAACACCACCTCGACTGGCATCAGAAGCAGTGCAACAAGCACAAAAGAGAGACAGGTGAGAAACGGGTTACGACTTATCCTTGTCACTACGCGGCTGTTTAACTTTTGAACGCAGATAACGACGAATGCTGTTGCGAGCACGCGGCGTAACTGCCCACTCCAACCACTTCGGCAACACAGTCTGTCGATCAGAGGTTTCGACATCGATCTGGTCTCCATCCATCAAACGGGCCTTGAGCAGGCGGGTTTTACCATTAATTCGCACGCGTACAGCGTGTAGACCCAGTTGCTCATGAATATCGAAGGCAAAGTCCAGAGCACTGCTACCCTCTGGGAGCGAACGTACCTCACCCAGAGGAGTATAAACCTGTATTGACGCAGAGGCCAGACGCAGGCTTTCCATATCAAAAGCCGACTCAGTTTGCGCGTGGTGATCTCCACCCGCAGACGGAGTTCACCGGCTTGAACACTGGTCTTTAAGGCCTGGTATCCGTACTGTGACGGCATATTCAGATGGTCACGCAATTTACCGGGAATCGGCGGATAGAGACGATGTAACAAACCGAGAGTGTGGTAAGCATCCAGGAATCGATCTACAAGGATATCCAGGGTATAGAGAGCCGGCAAGCCACGTCCGGTCGTTCTGGCTGCTGCGATGGAAAAATGTCGCCAGCGATCCTTAAGCAAGGCATCGATCTTGTGATGCTCCAGGACATTGTGGATTTCGGAACGAATACGGCCAAAACTTGGCTCATGAAGTTCACGCATTTCGTGAACGAGGGAATCATAACGAACGGCTCGGGTAGGATAGAGGATTCTCAGCGACAGGGCATCAAGCTCCGTAGCAACACGTCCCATACCAAGGTGTCGGGCCAAAGGAACGTAGATCATCCGGCTCTCTTCGGCGATCAAGCGTTGCTTTTCCGGATTTAACGCCTGAATGGTCTGCAGGTTGTCAATACGGTCCCAGAACTTCAGACAGAGTACCCGGACATCCCTGACTGCAAGCAGGACCTGCTTGCGGTAAGTCTGTTCTTTTAACGCACTACGACTGAGAAGATCGTCGTCAACCTTGGTCAGGCCATCGACCAGCAGTCCGATCTCCATGCCAAACATTTCACTGACATCTTCAAGCGTTGTGGGCGTATCTTCCACAACATCATGCAAAAGAGCAGCAATAACCGAGGCAAAATCCATCCAGTGTCTTGCTGCCAGGTGCGCAACCCGCAAAGGATGGAAGAAATAAGGCTCTCCTGATTTACGGACCTGCTTGCGGTGTGCCTCCTGTGCCAGCTGAATGGCTTTTTGCAAAGCATCAATCGAGTCGTCGAGAACCTGTTCGCTCAGGCTACCGCCATGATGAGTCACCAGCAATTCCATGATCTCGTTGATCAGGCGCAGCTGCCGTTTGTCATCATAATTCTCCGCCGCTTCCGGCTGAGCTATCGGTTGATGAATTTTTTCCATGAAACATACACCCGTTTATTAGCTGTAAAGTAGGCAATTATTCATGAGGCAGAGAACACGACAGGACGACATCGAGCTCAACTCTTCGGCTGATATTAATGCAGAATCAAACGACTCGCAACCCTGTTCAGGGTCGACAAGCAAACAAATTCGGCGATCAACCCGGAGGCCAGGTCAGGTCTCTGCCACCGAGCAAGTGGAAGTGGATATGCCAGACCGTCTGTCCACCCGCTTCGTTGCAATTGTTCACCACGCGGAAGCCGTCTTCGGAGAAGCCCAGGTCATGAGCTATCTTGCCGGCAATTTGGAAGACATGACCAATCAGCTCATTGTCTGCCGTAGTCAAGTCCAGTGTTGTGCGAACATGTTTGCGCGGCACGATCAGGAGATGATCTGGAGCCTGAGGGTTGATATCCTCGAGGACAACGACCTGCTCGTCTTGATAAACAAACTTACCCGGAATTTCACCGGAGATGATTTTACAGAAGATGCAGTTGTCCGGCATGCTCTCCTCCTTCATCAGGGGTAGTGTTAACGACGTCCCCATCGAGGGGAACGACATGCCACCTTTCACGGGCAGCGCGCTTGCCTAAATCAAGATTATGACTGAAGAGTATCAATTGTCCATCGGCAGAAGCCAGGTCAACCAGGTTGAGTGTTTTCGCAAGACGTTTCTGGTCCAGGTGAACAAAGGGATCATCGAGCATCAGAGGTAAAGACCGTCCATCATCGCGGACCTTTGCCAAGGCCATCCGCAGAGCCAGGTAAATGGCATCAACGGTACCACGGCTGAAATGATCAACGGGAGTCCAACGACGCCCGTCAACCTGAATAGATGGCGCCATATTCTCATCAAGTTTGATCTCCGTGTAGCGGCCCCCGGTAATCTTGCCAAACATCTTGCCTGCTTCAGCATTCAACGTCACCAGGTGAGAACGGCTGAACTCGTCAACAGCGTCTGCAAGCAGGTTGATCGACTTGCGTAGAACAACAATACGATCCTCAAGATCATTTTTACGCCTTTGGAGAGGTGACATAGCGCTCTTGACAGAGATTTCCTGCACCAGAGGGCCTTGCTGTGAAGCAACACCAGCTGAGTCTTCAACAGCAGCCTCTGGTGAATGCAGGCCAGACTTAGACTGCGCCTGAAGCTCATCCAGGCGAGCCTCTTTCTCCTGCAGATTAGCAGCAAACTCAGCCAACCGTGCTTCCAACTGGCGCAACTCCTCAGCGTCCTCATCATCTTTCAAGAGGTCTTTTTCAACGACTGACTCCGTGGCGTCCTGGGAAGAAGGTTCACGATCAACACCATCAACACCTGTAACGACCCCAGGATCATCAGATTCCGTTGCAGACCAGTATTGGTCGAGTAATGCACGATGAGTCATAACAAGTTTTTGCAAACGAACCAGGTCGACCGCAGAAGACGGCAAGCCAAGAGCGTCACAACGCTCACTTAATTCCGCCTGTCGTTGCTGCGCGACGCCCTTCTTCTGCTCAAGCAAGCCACGCTCCTTACGGCACTGTTCCAGAATTTTATTACGATTAATCTGCCGCCAGGAGACCCAGGCGAGAAGAGCCACAGAGCAGACGCCAGCAGCCGTCAAGAGGGGAGTTTTGAAAAAGGGTTGCCAAAAGGCTACGGCCGCAAGTGCGACGAAAAGCACAAGAAGACAGCCAATCACCATCCAGGGAATTTGTGGAATCTTTTTCTCTCGACTATGAAGTATCGAGAAAGGCTGCTGTAAGGCGGCTAACTCCTGCCTGATTTCAGCGGCGGCACTTAACACTTCTGGCAATTGCGGCGGCAAAGAGGGCGGTAGCCCAGCAGCGGTCAATTTTTCAGCAAGCGTCTTTTTTGTGCCTGAGCTCTCTTCCTTTACAGGTTCAACCTTTGCAGGCGGCTCGACTTTTTCTTCGTTGATGTCAGCCTGCTGACGAAAACGCTCAATGTAACGCTGGCCCTTCTCATACTCCTGGCGTTCAAATTCAAGCTCGTCTTTAAGGGCACTTATCTCTTCTTCAAGAGCAACCTGACTATCGTCGCTGGCAGGATTATCGATCTCCACAAAGATCGGCACAGCCCCTTCATCACCCTGCTCGGACAACTGCTGGCAAACGGTTTCATACTCACGGTCGCGTTGCTTGTCCCGCCCCCAGGGGTTGCTACGAGTCAGTTGAAAATGCTCATCCAGTAAAGTGTCAAGGATTTCAGCATAATCGGCTTCAGCGGTACCACTGACCAGCGTTCTCAGCTTAAGAGCGAGCTCGTCGCCACTCCAGCTTTGCGGATGATGTCCAAAGAAGTAGGTCGCGCGAAAGAGCCTCTCGTCAGCAACGCCAATCAACTTTTCAAGCAGCTCCCGGTACTCGCGACATGAGGCACTGCGGCCCCGGAACGGAGCATTGCCGGAGAACTGTGACCTGACATGATAAAGGTCATCTTTTTCAACCAGCTCAACTTCATCAGTTAGAAGGTTGCGTTTAACTTCAACAGTGTGTCCCCGACCCTCAAAAAAGAGCGATGCAGAACAGACATTACGTCCCCAGGGCTTGAACCTCTCCAGACGATCGGTACCAAAAAGAACCGCGGGGACAGCCTCGGCGATCGTCGATTTACCCGCCTCGTTGGGACCTATGACAAGGTTCAATCCACGACGGAATTCAACAGTCTGACCACGGAATCTGCCGAAGCTCTCCAATTCAATGCTACGCAGTATCATGAGGCCTCACCATCCATAGCTTGAAATCTCTTACGTGTCATAACTCTCCCCCATGAAAAAACTCTGGATAGTAACAAACATTCTGGTGGCAAGCCGCACCGAATCTTTCCTTATGTGCGGCCATCGCCTTACGGCGGAACTCGGCAGGGTCAACAGCCTCTGACACCAACAGCAGGAAGTCCTTAGCCAAAGTGACGTTTCTGACTTTCTGTGCAGCCGGGGCACCGCGACCAACCAACTTCAAACCATGGACACCGGCCTTCTGCAAATGCGGAATAGCGCAAAGACCACAGCCGTGACGACGATTCGTCTCAGACCAACTCTCCTGTTTCTTCATCGCCTGTTGCATCCCTTCGGAAGCTCCGTTGCCAAGCGGTGCAATCTCGTAGGGTATTTCACAAGGCCAGAGCTTTTCCGGGCTGGAATGATGAAAAGTACAAAGGCCTTCCGTATTCGGACATTTACCGACCAGCAGGAAAGCATCAAAGAGAACATCCGGGACCTGTTGAATAACAGCTGTCATATCAGCCACAGTCAAATGCCTGGGCAGGACCACACGCTGCATACCCTGCTCGGCCATAAGCCTGACAGAACCGGCGTTGGTCAGGTGTGCCAGGGTGCTGGCATGATATTCAATTACAGGGTGGCGTTCTTTCAGAAAACGCAACACACCAACATCAGCCAGAATCAGGCTATCTATGCCCAGAGCGACCATGCGATCGATGTAATCGGTCAGCATAGGTAATTGTGCATCCGTGTAAAAAGGCGCGTTCAGGGTTAAGGCAAAAGTTCCACCGCGAGTGTGGGCGAGATCGACAATCTCCCTCAACTCATTTTCCGTACCAATTTGCGCGGCAGAAAAGGTTCTCTGGTTAAGCGATGCAGCAAGACTGTAATCCTCCCATTCAGCAGGAAGATAACCGCCGTAAAGCTCGTCGGCCCCCGCTTCCAGAAGCCTGGCAGTTTCCTGCAAATTGTCGACAGGCGAGATAATGCGCATGTTAACTGTTGTCCTGATACTTCCAGATATTATCACGGCGATAATCCCACCAGGCGGGATCAGCTTCTGCCGTCAAACTTTCACCAACCAGAACCAAGGTCAGGGCCGGGCGTGGGTTGGGACTGTCCAGGTTAAAGTAATCCCTGCTGCCAACAGTTGCAACGATTGTATCAAGAGTGGCAACAACGACTTCTTCATCAGGTAGGCCAACCCGATGCGCCAGCGCTAACGGAGTATCTTTACCATAACCTTCCCGGAGTTGAGCGACCAGTTCGGGCAAAGGGATATTATTCATGTAGATCAGCAGTGAAACACCTGGCGCGGCGAAATCTCCCATGGTCGGGGCGTCAGGACCATCACCAAGGGTTCGGGGCGAAGCAAGAATCGCCCGACTGCAGACACCGGGCAGATCGAGGGTCTTTTTCAGAAGTGCAGAGGCCGCGTTGGCAGAGCCCACCCCGGGAACAACAACAGCCAGAGGACCCAAGGCATCGACAAGAGCCTGAAACGGAGAATAAAAAGTTAAATCTCCGGGCACCAGAAAAGCGATAGGGCCAGAGGTCAGCTGGTTCTTGATCTGTTCAATCAGGTCAGCAAAATAGTATTCAAATGGAATAAAGAGTTCTTTACCTTCCAGAAACTCCGCAAAAGTTTGATCATACATAGGCGGCAGATAAACAACTCTGCACTCTTTGAGAAGACGCTCTGCACGACGGGTCAGGAGCTCCGGATCACCGGGGCCGGCGCCTAAAAAATAAACCTGATGACTCATAAGCCTCTCTCCAACCGCAGATGAATCAAGAACTCCTTATTGCCCTTTGGCCCTAAGAGCGGGCTGTCGCAGACCTCAACCACCCGGCAGCCGAGCTGTTCCGAGGAAAGTTTGATCTTCGCAACAACTTCAAGGTGCTGATCGGGATCACGAACGACTCCACCTTTGCCGACCTGCCCCTTTCCCACTTCGAACTGCGGCTTGATCAGGGCAATGATATCACTGCAAGGCTTTAACAGGGCAAGGGTTGACGGTAGGACTTTTTCCAGAGAGATGAATGAAGCATCAATAACAGCCAGATCCGGAAGATCATCGAGCTGGTCCGCTGTAAGATGTCTGATATTAGTTCGTTCAAGGTTCTGAACTCTGTCGTCATCACGTAACTTCCAGGCCAACTGGCCGTAACCGACATCAACAGCGATAACCTTTACAGCACCATTCTGCAATAGACAATCTGTGAAGCCACCGGTCGATGCACCGACATCTATGGCAACCCGTCCATCAATTGCAATTTCAAAGCGTTTCAATGCCTCGGCGAGCTTCAAACCACCGCGTGACACGTAAGGGATATCCTCACCCCTGAGACGAATTTCCGAGGTCGTGTAAACCTGAGAGCCGACCTTATCGACCGTCTGGTCATCAACAATCACCCGGCCGGCAAGGATCAGGGCCCTGGCGCGCTCGCGAGAGCCAGCCAGCTGACGTTGTACCAACAGTTTGTCAATTCGTTCTTTGCCAGCCATGAGTATTCGATAAATTCCAAGTCTTGGATAAGGGATAAATGTTAAAAGCGATTGATCACATTGTCGCCAGGATACGACTGCGCTCAGAACCTTGTTCTGGCTTCAGGCATCGTTGCAGAAACAAGGTAAAAATCTGTTCCAGCCATTCAAGCTGTTCAAGGAGTGCGTGTCCCGCAGGGACCAGGTGCAACATCGCCTGCTGGGAACGGGCGAATTCAAGGATGGCCTCCGCCGGCACAAGATTATCCCCCCAGCCATGTACGACAGTCAACTCCCTGGCAATGGCTTGAGGTGACTGGTGTTCATAGCCCGGCAGACCAAGGGCCGGTGCCATAAGGAACAGCCCGGTCGGGCGAATAACCTGTGAAGCCACGGTTGTTACATAACCGCCCATGCTGGAGCCAACCAGAACAATCGGGCCGTCAATTGACTTCACCTCGTCAATTAACCGAACAACCCGCAATTCAGGATCACGGTTATCACTGTCATCGCGACTGATGACCCCACAACCGAAGCCTTCAGCCACCTTGGCGAGCACTCTGATCTTAGCTCCCCAGGGACCGCTCTCTCTTCCATGAGCGAAAACGACAGTAACCTTCGGCATCTGTTTTACCCCTCAAAAAATGAATCAAAACTATAACATATTTCACAGTGAAATCACACACTAGACTACATGAAAACCATCTTAAAGTGAGCTTAAAGACAAGAAGAACGAGTAGAGGATAATAGATAGACAGCTAGGCGTTCTGACCAATAAACCGGGTCTTTACTAACGCTGGAGAAACCACAGTGGCCACCATATTGAGGAGAGATAAGTGTCACCAAGGAATTATCGTGAGTCGTAACATCAGGGAAGCATGACAGTGAAAGGAAAGGATCGTTACGGGCATTGACGATCCAGGCAGGAACACGTATCTGGTCAAGGTACTGGCTACTGCTGCAACTCTGCCAATAATGATGCACATCACGGAACCCGTGTAATGGGGCCGTGTAACGACCATCAAAATCAGCAAAGGTATTCAGTCTATGATAATCATCACAAGGGAACTCATCTGGAAAGTTCTCTGCCTGGAGACGAACCTTGTGACCCATGAGTCGCATAAAACGTTTCATGTAAATCTTATTGGAACCCTCAGCCAAACGAGATGAAGCAGCAGCAAGATCACAAGGTACTGAAAAACAGACGGCTGCCTTTACTTCATCAGGCACATTGTCGGCCTCGCGACCCAGGTACATCAGCGTAAGATTGCCGCCCATACTGAAACCAACCAACGCAACCGAATTGTAATTCCCTGCTACCAATGCATGGCTGATGACGGCATCAAGGTCCTCAGTGGCTCCGTTATGGGTAAAGCGGGGTTGACGGTTGATCTCCCCTCCACAGCCGCGAAAATTCCAGGCAAGAACATCAAAGCCTGCCTCATGAACTGACTTGGCCATACCGGTCACATAATGTCGACTGGTGTCGCCTTCCAGACCATGGGAGACAATGACCAGGCGTTTATGACCTGCCTGTAGCCAGTCCAGGTCAAGGAAATCATCATCATCCGTATAAATTCTTTCACGCCGGTAAGGTGGCTGTGGCACCCGTCGCAGAAGTGCCGGCCAAATCGTTTCCAGATGCGCATGAAAAAGATACCAGGGTCGCTTGTAGGCAGGCAGCATCATGAAGGTTCTTGATGCTCTGGTACGTAATCTTTGTTCAGAAGTGCTGCGACCTCATCATCCTCGAAACATTCATGGGCCATAACGTGACACCAATGGCAAGTTGAGTAACCAATAGAGAGGAAGATCAGCTTGTTGTCCTCAACGGCAAGATCAAAAGCATGATCCGCCCATGGGTACCAATCTACAGGGTTAACAATATGCTGTTCGAGGTAGGGGCTTTTTTCTGTATGCAGGTGATTCATTGATTCTGCCATTTCTTGACGGAATTATAACCCAAACAAAGGTTGTAAGTATTTAACGCAAAGGCGCGAAGGGTAGAGAAAGCCCGCAAAGAAAACCACTTCAAAAAAAGAGAATAGTCACCCTTTGCGTC
>JAAXQF010000052.1 GCA_012974435.1 Desulfuromonadales bacterium
TACCCACCAGTATTCTGTCAGTATTTCTGTAACACTCATCTTTGATCACCTCCCTTCTGTCTTTATAGACGTAGCGGTGAGGCGAAAGGATACAGTTGGCTCGAATCTTATTCTGGAGCAAAGAGAAGGGGGGGCATTATCAGGAGGCGGGGTCTTTGTTTTGTTTCCGGTCGCAGGCGATTTCACTTCGTTCATCCAGGTAGAAATCGCAGTGGTCCTGCAAGCTCTCTTTAAGGCGAGCCCTGGCACGATGCAGGCGGATCTTAATGTTCTCCAGGCTGATCTGGAGGATCTCGGCAATCTCGCGATTTTTAAAGCCCTCAGACTCGCTGAGCAGCAGAACTTCCCGGTAAATCTCGGGCAACTGGTCTATATAGCCACGGATACAACTATTCATCTCGGCGCGGATAATTTGCTGCTCAAGTTGCGGCTTCGGTTCGTGGCAAGCAGGATTGCGATCTTCAAAGCTATCGACGTCGAGATCGGAGGACTGTTCACACTGTTGTTGCTTGAAGGTTCGGCTGCGTAGACGGTCATGATAGGTATGGCTGGCGATCCGGTAGATCCAGGTGGAGAGTTGTGCCTCGCCACGGAAGTCTGACAACCCCTGCTCAACCTTGAGGAAGGTTTCCTGACAAAGATCTTCAGCTTCTTCCGGACCCGCCAAGCGGCGCAGGTAGCCAAGAATCTTCGGTTGAAAGGTGGTGTAGATTTGTTGGAAATCCGGCGTAGATTCGTTCATGCTTTCCCCCGACGAGGATCATTGTCGTGTCTGCTAGACCTCTCACAACAGTCTATCATTAAGTACACACTAAAGGCGTTGAGGCATTAGGAGCCGGGGACGAGCCGGGGATACTTAAAAATAAGTGTCCCTTTTAAGTGTCCCGCATAATGTAAATTCTTTGAACAAACCCAAATAATGGCGACGTCAGCCGCCCCAGCTAAGCCACCTTTGCCAATACGCCTTTTTGATCGCGCGTTGCAAAGCAACAATCTTCCTATCTACTTCTTCTTCACCGCGTTCAATTGCCTGTTCAAAGGTAGAGAAATCGGCCCAGTGAGTTACCGCGTTTTGTGGCGAGAGAATGGCATCGGCGGCCTTGAGCTGTTCTTTGTTAAGGGTGATTCGCGCCAGGGCATCTGCACGGGCGATAACATCGAGAGCGTTGCGCGGTTCGTCGAAGTCCCTGAGAGAATCACCCACGTCGACGGCGATAACAAAATCGGCGCCGAGCTCCTTGGCAGCTCTGACCGGAACAGTTTCGGTCCAGCCACCATCGACCAACAACCGGTCTGCGAGCTTGACCGGATTGAGGACCCCCGGCATGGCGCAGGAGGCGGCGATGGAATCGCGCAGCTGCCCCTGCTTGAGAACGATCGATTCGCCGCTCTTCAGGTCAAGGGCGACGGCAGCGAAGGGGATGCGGGTTTGTTCGAAGCTTAAATCGTCAACCAGGTAGGCATAACTGCTCGCTGCGGTTTTCTCATTGACTAGCGCGGTCTTGGTGACCATCAGGGCGTTAAACACGCCGCGCCGCGCCAAACGCCCCATCTCTGCCAGAAATCCATCATCATGTGAATCAAGCTCCTTGAAGAAATTGAACCCTGATTCGTCGAATACATCACTGTCGATATAGGCTTTAAAGCGTGCCTTGATCGCAGCCGCGTCGGGTTGCGTAACATACATGGCGCCGATAATCGCACCCATGCTGGTGCCGGTGACAATATCGATGGGGATGCCGTGCTTCGTGAGCCCGTCAAGAACACCGATGTGGGAAAAAGCCCGTGCCGCACCGCCGCCAAGAGCCAATCCAACTTTAAATTGTTTCAAAATAATTGCACCTTTGGTCGTGGCTTTGTCAAAACGCAAACACATTGAGAAGGACAGGGGGACACTACGTAGTAGTGTCCCTTTTTATGTAAATCTTGAGTCTGGGGGATCGAGGTCATTATACCTGTTTTAATGTCAGACAAGTTAATCGGCCGGCTCGATTCTCACCAGCATGCCATCTTTTTCATCGGTAAGTAGATAAAGATAACCGTCTGGGCCCTGGCTGACGTCGCGGATGCGGCCCAGTCGATTTTTCAGCAGGCGCTCTTCGCTGACGACTTTTTCGCCGTTGAGACTCAACCGCACCAGCATCTGGTCTTTCAGGGCGCCGACCATGAGGTTGCCACTCCAGCGCGGAAACTTGTCGCCCGTATAAAATGTCATGCCAGAAGGGGCGATCGAGGGGACCCAGTAATACAGGGGTTGCGCCATGCCCGGCTTATGGGTGCCTTCACCGATCTGTGTGCCGATCACGTAATTCACACCGTAGGTAATCAACGGCCAGCCATAGTTGATGCCGGGTCGGATGATGTTGATTTCATCGCCACCCTGCGGACCATGCTCATGCGTCCAGACCTCACCGGTTTCGTGGTGTAGGGCGGCGCCCTGCATGTTGCGGTGACCAAGCGTATACTTCTCGGGTTGCCAGCCTTGCTTGCCGACAAAGGGGTTGTCTAGAGGAACACGCCCATCGTCGTGCAGACGGATCACCGAACCTGCGTGATCGCCGGAGAGCTGTGCACGTTTCTTCTCACCCCGGTCACCGAGGGTGATGTAGAGATAACCCTTTTGGTCGAAAACCAGGCGAGATCCGAAGTGATGACCTGTGTTCGATTTTGGGGCCATACGAAAAATGACTTCGACGTCTTCAAGCCGATTGCCGATCAGCTTCCCCCTCGCCACCTCTGTGCCGACGCCACTTGCTCCGGCCGCAGAGTAGGTGAGGTAGACAAGCTGGTTCGTGGCGAAGTCCGGGTGCAGGGCGACATCGAGCAGGCCGCCTTGTCCGCGTGCCACTATGGCAGGCAGTCCGGCAACGGGCTCCAGGTTAAGTTGGCCATTTTCGACGATGCGAAGACGGCCTGGTCTTTCTGTGATGATGATCCGATTGTCTGGAAGGAAAGCGTGTCCCCATGGATGTTCGAGTCCTGAGACGATTTTGACGATGCGCAGGGTGTGTTCTTCGCTTTTAATGACATCAGGTGCTGACGCTGCAGCCGACAGAAACATTGCGAGTGCAATGAACGCCATGACGAGAAGAACACGATGGGTACGATTCATGCTGAAACCTCCCGGACGTTGCTGAAACCACCTGTCTGTTAAATATACTCCAGGGCGTTACTTGTTGGAAATGCGCTCTGATCGTGATGGGGACAAGAAGTTTGTCGAATATACAGGGGTTAACCTTGGGGAGTGTCAGCAACAAGGTGTAACACTCAAAAAGAGTGTCCCTTGAGACAATGCGGCCCCGGGGTTTTGGCCCCTAAACAGTGAAAGGCCCGCTCTTGTTGCCGGGCCTTCTCTTTACAGTCTTTTTAGTGCCCTTTCACGGGCTTGGCAGGCAACCTCGGGTTGCCCACAGATGGTGCAAACTGCATAATGATCAGAGTCTGTTTCGATAGGCAACCTCCTTTGTGTGCCCAGCAATCCAACCGCTGATGCCACACTTCTATTATACATCAAGTGAAGTGATATATCGAGATCGGGGACACATTAATAATGTGTCCCCGATCTCCACTTAATATCAAATCCCACTTTAAGCTATAATGGCCAAAGGATTACCAATAGGGCGGCTAACAATGGTGAAACGCAAAGTGATAAAAATCCTCCGGCTCTTGCCGGTTTTTGTCCTCATGGGGCTGGTTTTGTTTAACTGCTCTTCCGGTAAGGACTGGCGCACTGCGAGCCGTGCCTCGGCCGGCATCGCTCCCGATCCTGCAGTGACGGAAGAAGCGGTGCTGCATGTCTATGGCGCCAGGGCCTGGGGTTGGCGAGGCTGGCTTGCCATCCATACCTGGATCGCTGCCAAGCGGACCGGTGAAGCTCATTACACGGTGTATGATGTGGTGGGTTGGCGCGGAAAACGTGGTGCCCCGGTCTTGAGAATTGCCAAAGATGTTCCGGATCGTTACTGGTTTGGGGAGGAACCAAAAATTCTCAAGGAACATAAAGGGCTTGGGGTTGATGAGCTGATTGATGAAATCGACAAGGCCGCGAATGCCTATCCATGGAAAACGACTTACACTGTTTTCCCCGGCCCCAACAGCAATACCTTCATCGCCTGGATAGCCAAGCAGGTGCCTGAACTGGAGCTGGATCTGCCATTTGCAGCTATCGGCAGTGGTTACGTGAACTAAGGTCCGGGGACATTACCAGGGAATCGGGGGATATAATACCTTTTCTAATGTTGAACTTAAAAAACGCCAAAAAACTAAACGTGTTACGCTGCAATCTATTCTGTGTCGGGCCAGCTTTCTAACGGTGGCGCAGAAGACAAATATTATGAGCAAGGGCGTGAGCCTATAAAAGCTCCAACTAAAAGCATGAAAGACAAATATGCCGGCCTGAAATAAGCATGATTTCAGGCCGTTATTTATGCGTTGCGCAGGCGGATCCTGTTAATCAGATAGCCCCTTGCGTACCAAAACCGGAGAGAAGAGTATTTAATGAAAATCCCAAAAAGGTTAGAACCCCTGCTTCAGGATGGACTGATCGACGAGGTTCTTGGCCAATTGATGAGCGGCAAAGAGTCAGATGTGTACCTGGTACGCTGTGGTAGCGAAACCCGTTGCGCCAAAGTTTACAAAGATATCCAACATCGCAGTTTTCACAAGCAGACGCAGTACACGGAAGGGCGC
>JAAXQF010000221.1 GCA_012974435.1 Desulfuromonadales bacterium
GCCGAAGGATCCTTTGCGCACCTCGACTTCGAACGGGACTTCGTAATCGATGACATCGAGGAGCCAGCCGAGGTTTTTGTTGATCGTCTCTTTGGATTCCCCGTTGTCGGACTGAAGCCTGACTCTGGACGGTGCCCAGGCGGACAGTGAAATATTGGTGCGCCAGGGCCCCTCAAGTGTCGGTGCCATAAAGCCGTCAGGATTGGGAACGGGGTGCACGGCCACTTCTGCCGAAACTCCCGGCACAAACAGGCAGAGCGCAAAGAGCAAGGCGATAAAAACTGTGGGCAGGCTTTTCTGGGTGGCAAAACGTTTTGCATTCGAAGTCATATCAACACCTTAAATTATATGATTGCTTTCAGTTAACAGACAGACGAGTGACAACAACATCCGTGCAATCTATCGCCCCCCGCGTCTCGTCTCTTATAACTTTTTCAGCAGTTGCAAAGCCTCGGTAGGCTCGGGCCGCTGAGTATGGTCAGTATACAGATCAACGTTGCGAACGACTCCGTCACGATCGACGATGATCTGCCCCGGCAGCGGTAACCGCCAGACCTTTTCACCGTTGAATCGCTCCAAATCAATGCCGAAGCCTTTGTAGATTTCGATCAAGTCAGCCGGCAGAGAGAAAACTACGCGCAGCTTTTCCAGAAACAGTTGGCCAGGATCGCTCAATATCGGAAAGCCGAGGTTAAGCTTGTGGACCAGTTGTGGGGCATATTTGACCAGCATCGGTGAGATGGCGATCAGGCTGGCACCGGTTTTATTGATCTCAGGCAAGATCTCTTGCAGAGCTTCCAGCTCCGCGCAGCAGTACGGTCACCATACTCCCCGGAACAGGGTAATCAACATCGGTCCCTTTTGAAGGAGTTCCTGCGACCCTACTTGGTTGCCGTTTGCATCGGCCAAGTCGAAAGCCGGAAAATTCTCGCCGACCTTGATGGCCCTCTGCAGAATATCTGTACTTCCCAAGGCCTCCTTTGCCTGCAGCATCTTGCTCAATGTCTCTGGTGGGAGTTTTGCTGCCGAGGCAGCGCTCATTGCGTTTAATTTGTCTTGCAGCATGGTTGACCTCCACTGTTGGCTATGGTTATGAACTCCAGCTTATCAGGAAGCGTTATCGCTAGCGTTGCACGGACGTTGGCGCGAAGATCTTCCAGTTTAATCACCGACCATGGGCCGTTTCGACCAGGCCGGTTTGGGTACCACCGGAACGAACGTCAGACGGAGTTGCCATTCGGGCCCAAAGTTGTCCGGTTTCTCGACGTAATAATAGACTTCCATACCAAGTTTGACGGGAAGTGGCCCAATCTTGGTCATGGTGTTAATGCCGCCACCGATGGGGATGGCCCAGACATCGTCGCTGTCATTCTCCCAGTTGGCAACGATATTAGGTTGAAAACCGATGTTTGTCTTATCACTGAGGCGATAATAGCCAACGTACTGAATGTTAGTCATGTTGACATCTTTCCGGTCGTCATCACCGGCAAAAGACCACCAGTGCTGAATGACCGTGCCATAAATAAAACCTCCCGGAGAGCCGATGTGGAAGGCCAGCGCCAGGGGCCCCGCGCTCCACTTCCCGGTGCCCAGGACGTCGTCGGTGGCAGTAGGCAACATGAAAGTCGGACCAAAGCCATAAACATTCGGTGGTTTTGCCCACTCATTCTTAGCTAAGGCATTCCATAAAACGATATCGCCAAGGCCGGTCTCTCTTTCCCAATCCACATCGATGCTGGGGGTGCCGCCTACATGGCCTGGTGGTCCAAGTGAGAAGGAGTCCGGCACCTCGTAGCTCGCAATCGGGATAACCGGACGAAAGATTAATTTCCAGTCTTCGGTCAACTGGACGGGCATGACCGGTTCTATCGTAAAGGTATTAAACCGTTTGGGATCCTCCCCCAGTTTATCCAGTGCATCACCGTCATACCAAACCGTGTCATTTTCCATCCACAGCATCCACAGTTCACCGAGAGGATTGTTGATCATCTCTGCAATCTGCGCCTGGGTGTAGCCCCCGGAACCGGCCACGCCGTCATGCTGAGAGTCAGCCGTGACAACTCCCGTATCTGCTTGAGCAATCAGGTACGGGGACTGAAAATCTCTGCCAACTGTTGTGTTGGTTACCAGGGAGAAGTCACGATCGTTAACAGCTGCCGCTGCTGTTGTGGCAATGCACATGGCAATAAAACAGGAAAGAACCATCTTCTTGATGAAACTCATCAATTCCTCCTTAAACAATAAGGTAAAAGACAGGCGTTTTTTGCTATACGGCTAACTACCCAGCCAGGCCAGGCAACAGCACCTTTAAACCCTCGGCCAGCATGCCGATGGCGATTGCAGCAAGGATCAGGCCCATGACCCGCGTGATCACACCCATCCCCGATGCGCCAAGTTTTTTCGCGACGGGTGCGGCAAAACTGAACAAAACCCCGCACAACACCGCGAAGCCCAGGATGACAACCGAGATCTCGACCTTGTTGAGCATGGTCGAATGTTGCTGGGCGGCAACCAGGACAGTCGCCATGGTGCCCGGCCCAGCGACCATCGGGATGGCCAGCGGCACCACCGCGATCGATTCGCGCAATTCGGCATCTTCCAGCTATGCGGTCGAGTGTTTGTGGCCAGAGTTATTGAAAAGCATCTGCAGGCCGATGAGGAGCACGATCACTCCCCCGGCAACCCGAAGCGTATGGACGGTGATGCCAAAAAATTGTAACAGCAGCGGTCCGCTCCAGGCGACGATGAGCAGGGTAATCGCAACGGCGAGTGCGCAGGTCCAGGCAATCCGCCTTGCCTCACTATCCGAGCGATCTGCCGTCATACCGGCAAACACGCCGACGTTGCCGATCGGGTTCATCATCGAGAAGAGAGCGGCCATGAAACTGGCCAATGCGGCTTCGGTGAGCATTACTACCCCTGGTCTTAGGTGGCCGTGGTTAAATGATGGGCAGTCCTAAGCGTCCGATTACTTTGTAAAAGACATACATGGAGTATAGCCAAGTTTTGGAAAAGCACCACAAGGCGAAAGGATGACTTTTCCAGCACCCTCACACTTATTCCATAGCTCCCGTCACGCTCTCATTCATCTCCCCGACGGGCATATTACAGTCGCCGTAAAGGCTGGCTGTACAGTTGGAGGGCCAGATAAACAAAGGCATTGACGACGTACAGATAAAAAGCGACCAGGGGGTTGAACCAGGCAACGGTAATCACTACCAGGGAAGAGACGATATTGATTATCCCCCGCTTGTGAATTTGCCGAATGGCTGCGAGGTCTATGGATGCACGTACAAGCTTTCGGCTGGAGGCATACCACCAGTTCAGACGAAGCGCGAAAGCCGTAAAAACAAGATTCAACCCGTAGATGATCCCGGCAATGCGGACATCGTGATGCTCGCCGATGAGTTCCGAAGAGAATGGGATCAGACAGACAAAAAAGAGGAAAAGCAGGTTCAACCACAACTGCGCTTCATTGATGCCCTGCAAGGCGTGATAGTACGAGTGGTGCCCCACCCAGAAGACACTGATGACGATAAAGCTGATGGTGAAGCTGACAAACCTCGGCCAGAGCATGATGAGTGCAGCGTGCAGGTCGTCCGCGCTCTTGGCGTCGAAAATTGAGGGGACCATCAACTGGAAGACCAGCAGGGTCAGAACAATCGCAAAGAGACCATCACTCAGCGCCTCCAGGCGTGATTTGCTGATCGGCGATGGTGCCTGCGCTGCAATCACTTCCGGTTCGGCCATAAATGCTCATCTCTTGAATCGCGCACCTTTTTGGTTATGCTCTTCATGCTTATGCTCCTCAATAAAATACTCATCCAATCTTTTCTCAGGGATAATTATAATCAATTTGGCCCCATTTTTTCTGACCTCTTGCCGGGCCACTTTAGAGGGAGTTACGGCCTACTCCGAAATATTTTCCAGACGCTGTCGCAGTAACCGAATCTCAGCCAGATGCTTCTCTTCTTTCTGACGCAGACGACGTTCGGCCGTATCGAGTTGCTGTTTGATCCTCTTGAGTTGATCCCGATAGCGCAACACGAAATCAACCGCCTCCAGGTCGAGGCCCATATCCTGGTGCAGGTGACGGATCAATTTCATCTTGCTAACATCCGCGCAGCACAAACCCTTCCTGCCGTGCAGCATGATGCGCGTTGTGACCAGATCTTCATGCTCGCATTGAAAAATAAACTCTTCGGAAACCCTGGCCATCCGTGCCACCACCCGACACTCCAAATGAGCTTCCGGATGATCGCAATAAAGGGCAATCGGATATTTATTCATCATTTTTCTCCCAACCAATCGGACTGGAGTTAATCAATCACTCAACGTATTTTCTGCCACTGTTCCACCAATTCTTTCTCTTGGTCAGAAAGCTTTTGCGGTAGGGCCGTTTCCACCGTGACATACAGGTCACCCCGTTGATCCGGCTTTTTGAGTTTTGGCATTCCCATCCCCCGCAAGCGGAAAATCTTGCCATTGGCTGTGCCTGCAGGAATATCAAGGCTGACGGTACGATCAATGGCCGGTACCGACAGCTTGCCACCCAGCAGCATAGTGAATAGATCCACAGCAAGCGTGCTTCTCAAGTCATCGCCGTCGCGCTGAAAGCGTTCATCAGGCGACACCTCTATCGTCAGGAACAAGTGACCTGAGGCACCACCAGCAGCACC
>JAAXQF010000533.1 GCA_012974435.1 Desulfuromonadales bacterium
TATGGTTCGTGCCGGTCAAACAGAGGGTTCTGTCGACCTGGCGCGTATGGCAGGCCTGAAACCGTCAGGTATGATCTGCGAGATCATGAATGACGACGGTACCATGGCCCGCATGCCGGAGTTGCGCAAGTTCGCTGAAAAGCATGATCTGCGCATTGTGACGATTGCCGATATGGTCGCGTACAGGATGCGTAAAGAACTCCTGATCACGCGAGCCGCTGAAACCAAGATCCCCACCCGCTTCGGCGGTGACTTTCAGGCGATTGTTTATGATAATGAAGTTGATGATTGTCAGCATCTGGCTCTTTACAAGGGTAATCTCAGCCCTGAGGAGCCGGTCCTGGTCAGAGTCCATTCTGAATGTTTAACCGGCGATGTCTTCAGTTCCGAGCGTTGTGATTGCGGTGATCAATTGCATGCTTCCATGGCGATGATCGATAAAATCGGCACTGGTGTTGTCCTCTATATGCGCCAGGAAGGTCGTGGCATTGGCCTTGTCAACAAGCTCAAAGCTTATAATCTCCAGGATCAAGGGCACGATACTGTTGAGGCAAATGAGGCTCTTGGTTTTCAGGCCGACCTTCGTGATTATGGCATTGGTGCTCAAATTCTGAGCGAACTTGGTATCCGTAAAATCCGACTATTGACCAACAACCCACGCAAAATCATCGGCCTCGAAGGTTATGGTCTGGAGATTGTTGAGAGGGTTCCGATTGAGATGCCGGCCAACAAAACAAATTTGAAATATCTCAAGGCAAAGAAGCAAAAACTTGGCCATTTACTTGAGAATCTATAACTCCGGCGTAATAGACTCCGGACCATGTCTTACGGGAGATCAGTGATGCCCAAAATTATTGAAGGAAAACTTGATGCCAAGGGCTTACGTGTTGGCCTGCTGGTAAGCCGCTTTAACAGCTTTATCGGCGACCGACTTGTTGAGGGAGCTATCGATGCACTGCTTCGTCACAACGCTGAAAAAGAGGATATCAATATCGTACGTGTTCCCGGTGCCTACGAAATTCCACCGGTGGCCAAGCAGATGGCTGAATCCGGTCGTTATGATGCTATTGTTTGTCTTGGTGCTGTAATTCGTGGTGCCACGCCCCATTTTGATTATGTCAGCGCCGAAGTCTCCAAAGGTGTTGCCAGTGTCTCTCTTGATTCAGGCATTCCTGTCGCTTTTGGTGTCCTTACAACTGACACCATTGAACAAGCCATTGAAAGGGCAGGTAGTAAGGCTGGTAACAAGGGCTTTGATGCTGCAATGGCGGCTGTTGAGATGGCTAACCTCTATAAGGCTTTGTAACCAAATATGTCGCGTGGGATCAGACGTCAGGGCCGCGAAATGGCCGTTAAAGTGCTTTTTAGCCTTGCAGATCATGAAGGCGGATCTCTCGAGTATGTTCTGGGGGAATTCTGGAAGAATTTCCAGTTCCGCAATGATGTGCTTGGAGATGCCGTTGAAGATGATTCATCTCCGCAACGACCGGAGGTCCGTCATTTTGCCGAACTTCTGGTCAGCGGTGTCGCTGAAAATCTGGAGAGTCTAGATCGAGAGATTAAATCTTATTCAACCAACTGGGCACTGGATCGCATGCCTCGGGTTGATCTCGCTATCCTCCGGCTTGCTGCTTATGAGTTGATTTATTGTCTCGATGTTCCTCATAACGTCGTGATTAACGAGGCGATTGAGCTGAGCAAACGTTTCGGAACCGAAGAATCTCCGGCTTTCATTAATGGCGTTCTGGATCATCTCGCGAAACAACACCGCACCGCATCATCATGACCACATTGGAACGTGTTGAGTCCCCTGCGGATTGCCTGAAGGCTGAATCTGTTGTGGTCCTCTACTTCACCGATAAAAAACTCCTTGAAGGTCCGGCAGCGCTTCTTGACTGGCGCCTCGATGGGCAGTTGACCCGAATGTTGCTGAGTGGTGATGTCCTGGGTAAAGCTGGTGAACACGTGATGTTGCAGAACAATGGCAAACTCAAATCTGACTGGGTGCTCTTTGTAGGTGGAGGCAAGTGGGCCGGCCTCTGTGCGGAGACACATGCATCGCTTATTCGTCACATGCTTAAAGTTGCCAGACAGGCTGGTTTTACAAAAATTTCTTTGGCATTCATGCCTCATGAAGATGTCTCTGATGAATCTTTACATCAGCAGATTAGCGATGCAATGGCTGTTCAGGGACATGATATTTCGGAATGTCGCTACTCTTGTCTGGCGAACGTTACGGTGTAGGTGAGGCTTTGTTAAGGCCTCATTTGTTTGGAAATATAAGGATTTAAGGTTATGAAGAACATCAAGGTTGGATTGCTCGGTTTCGGTACCATTGGCACAGGGGTTGTGAAGGTCATCCAGCAGAATTGTGGAATTCTGGCCAGTCGTCTCGGTGCGACAATTGAGCTTGCTCGTATTGCCGATCTTGATACAACAACTGATCGCGGCGTGGAACTTTCCCCGGGGGTGTTGACTGATGATGCCCAGGGGCTCCTGAATGATCCGGGAATCCAGGTTGTTGTTGAACTGATCGGTGGCTACGAACCGGCACGCACTTTTGTTTTGCAGGCCATTCGTAATGGCAAGCACGTTGTCACAGCGAACAAAGCTCTTTTGGCCAAGCACGGTGATGAAATCTTTGCTGCTGCAGAAGTGGCCGGTGTTGACGTCATGTTTGAAGCTGCCGTTGGTGGTGGCATCCCGATTATCTCCGCGATCAAGGAAAACCTTGGCGCAAACAATTTTTACGCTTTTTACGGCATCCTGAATGGTACCTGTAATTATATCCTGACCGAGATGGACGAAGAGGGTAAAGACTTCTCTGATGTTCTTGATGAGGCACAGAAGAAGGGTTATGCAGAAGCGGACCCGACTTTTGATGTCGAAGGTGTCGATACCGCGCATAAACTCGCTTTGCTGCTGAGCCTATGTTTTGGTACCAAGGTCGATTACGATCAGATTTACACTGAGGGGATCAGTAATATTACCGCGCTCGATATCGAGTATGCCCGTGACTTTGGCTATAAACTTAAACTGCTTGCCATTGGTAAGCGTGACGGTGACAAGATCGAGGCTCGCGTTCATCCCACAATGATCCCTGAGGATTATCCTCTGGCTGCAATCAACGGCGTATTTAACACTGTTCGCCTAGTTGGTGATTTCTCCGGTCCGGTTATGCTCTCCGGTTATGGTGCTGGTATGAACGCTACGGCCAGCGCTGTAATGGGTGATGTCCTGGCCGTTGCACGAGACCTGCAGACAGATTGCGGCTCTCGCATGCCTGCTTTGGGGTGCCCCCAGTCAGAGCTGTTACCTCTCTCTATAAAGCCTATGGAACAAATTGTTACGCACTATTACTTAAGGTTTAATGTTAAGGATCAACCCGGTGTTCTTGCCAAGATAGCAGGTGTTCTTGGTGAGCATGAGATCAGCATTGAATCGATGGTGCAACCTCATCGACATGAAGCTGAAGCCGTACCGATTGTCTTTATGACTCATGCCGCAGAAGAGCGTAACGTCAATGCTGCGCTTGCCGAAATCAATAAGATGGATGTGATTCGTGATGAGACACTGCTGATTCGTGTCGAAGATCATCTCGAATAGACGAGACTGCCTTCGCAAAGGCATGGAATTATGAAAGATACAAAAAGGGGCCGTCTGCTGAAGACGGCCCTTTTTTAATATTGATTCGTGACAGCTTTGTTGTAAACCGAGAAGAGTTTACATCGGATAGTGTTAGTCAAGTTGGCCCGTTTGCCTTAAGGCCTCATAGAGAACAATCCCGGCAGACGTGGAAAGGTTTAAGCTGCGGACGACGGTATTGTGAATCGGAATACGAATAGACTGTTCTGCATTGCTTTGCAGCAGTTCTTCGGAAAGCCCCAGCGTTTCCTTACCGAAAACCAGAAAATCTCCCGCCTGAAAGTCTGCCTGGACATGGCTCTTGACTGCTTTCTTGGATGTGTACCAGAATCGACCCTCTGGAAATTGCCCTTGCAGTTCCTGCAGAGACTCCCACCTTTGCACATCGACAGCTTCCCAGTAATCCAGGCCTGCGCGCTTGAGGTGTTTGTCGTCGATAGAAAAGCCGAGTTTGCCGACCAGGTGCAAAATGGTCCCTGTTGCACCGCAAAGTCTGGCGATATTGCCTGTGTTCGGCGGGATTTCTGGCTCTACCAGTACGATATGGAAAGGAGAATCGTTATTTTTCATCTTGTTTCATATGCTTCCAACGACGATGGACCCAGAACCACTGGCTGACATCGTGTCTGATACCCTCTTCGATTTTTTTAGTCAGGAGCGCTGTGTTGGTGACAATGCTCTCTTCAGATATCTCAGGGTCAAGGAAGAAGTACGGCGACATTTTGACCTGGTAGGTATTGTCTTCGTTACGATAGGAGAACGCCGATATGATCGGCACCTGATATTTCATGGCCAGTTGTGAAACGATCGGCGTGGTGTAGGCCGGTCGTCCAAAAAAAGACACACGCACCGCCGATTGACTACGAGGCATATGCTGATCCATCAGGATCCCGACCAGGTGGTTTTGTTTTAATGCTTTGAAGATTCGACGAGCACCTTTGAAACTATCAATGACATAGCCGCCGTAATGTTCGCGCATACGTCTAAAGTATCTGTCGACAAGAGGG